>CALQCP020000126.1 GCA_943329105.2 Chitinophaga pinensis
GTCCGCCGCCCGCGCGGCGTTCGCGCTCCTGACCTTCGAACCTTTGCCGCCACCCGCCCACTGCGGTATTGGCTGGCTGAAAGGCTCCTCGGGAGCCTCGAAGTGGAGCTTGGACGAGCAGCAAGTGCCTCCGAGCGCCTTGACACGGTGGAAGAAGTGCGTACCCTTCGCATTCCTGCCCAAATGGCCGCGGGCGCCGAAACGCGTCCCGGGTTCCGAGGGTGACATCCAAATCACTGCTCGAAGCAACCCGTCACTGGGTTGTAACGCGCGCGGCAACTTAGCTCAGTTGGTAGAGCAGCGCACTGAAGATGCGCGGGTCCGCGGTTCAAGTCCGCGAGTTGCCATTCAAAACGCCGCCCGATCCTGACTGGATCGGGCGGCGTTTCGCATGATGAAACTCGGTCTTCGATCGCCGCACGTCCGATTGCATGACGCCCGCTTCGCTCATCGGCCGCAACGAAGCTACCCTTCCCGACTTGGGCTCACCCATTGATGTTCGACGCCTGCGAGAGGAAATCCTCTCGTGGATGACCCCTCCCTCCGCTGACCGCGGCGGTCGAGTGGCAGGGCGACAAATTCGCCGCCTCGTGGAAGCGCTCGACGAACCGAGCGGACGTGAAGATCGATTCCTCAGCACGGTGGCCGAAGCAGTGCTGGCACGTCGGCTCTTGGAAGATGGATGCGCGATCGATATCGAACGACCAACTGCGGGCGGTCGTCACGCTGACTTCTTTGTGCGCGCCTCCAATAACGTGGAGTGCTGGGTCCATGTCAAACGCGTGGGTGCGCCGCATGCCATGGAGTCGAGCACCCCACTCCCCGCAGTCTTAAGCCAACTTTCCGCAATAAAGCGGCCGGTCGCCATCGCAGTGCGTTGGTCGCCCACTGCCAATGACGCGCAACTACTCACCCTACGGAACGCACTGGAGCCGTTCGTGCGTGAAGCAAGCGTCGGCGATGAAGTGGTGGTTCGCGCTGAAGACGGCGCATGGTTGGGAGCGGCGCGCATTGTGGCACCAACCGCGGAAGGCACCGTGACCGTTCGAACCGGTGTCGATGCGGGTTGGGAGGCTGCCATACCGCGCGTACAGCGGCTACTTCGCAAGGCGTATTCGCAATTCATGCCCGGCGCAGTCAATGTCATTTGCATCGCCAGCGATTCATCCGCCGCATACGAGGCAGTCGAAACGGCGCTCTTAGGAACCATCATTGAGCGCTGGGATCGATTCCCGCCACGCGGACATCGGGTGGCGCACGGCCGTGCCGAGGACGGATTCTGGGCACGCGGTCAATATGAAATGAGTTCGTTGGTGGCGTGGTTCCCGGTGGATGGCAGCGCCCCTGCGCATATCTGGGAACGTGCGCCGCACGGCACTCCGCATGTTCGTGATGGGGCCGTGGCTTCGCTCATGAGCCGTGTGATGGGCGCCACTCGGGAACTGTGATCCACGGGGCGGCACCTACGCCTGAACGGCGGGTTTCACTCGTCTTCGACTTCTTGACCAACCGCATAGGAATCGTGCGGACGAATGCGCGGTGCAACATCAATCTTGACATCGGGCCACAACGATCGCAACCCTTCGTGCGCTGGCATTCCATCTACCAACATGCGCACTCCACTTGAGAGCAGTTGCTCCAGTTGGCGTCGGCCAATCTGCACTTTGAGTTGCACATGTGCCTCAGTCCAATCGCGGCTCAGTACTGGAACACGCTTCTCCACAAAGTCCACCGCACGTCCATCGGTGAGCGGAACTGAAAGCGTGCAGTCACGAATGTCGCCCCTCATCAGGCCAAGCACCCGCTCAGAGAGTTCCGGAAGCCCCGCACCGGTCAGCGCAGAAATTGGCAACGCTCCTGGAACGCGCTCCATCCATTCAGTGATTCGCGGGTCTATGCCAATTCTGGTGGGCGGCAATCGATCAGCCTTGTTGAGAAGCAGTATGCGCGGCTGTTGATCTGCGCCGATCTCATCAAGCACCGATTGCACAGTCTCATACTGCATGAGTGCGCTGGGGTCCGCAACATCAAGAACGATCAATATCACATGACTGGCAATGGCATCTTCAAGCGTGGCACGAAAGCTCGCTACCAAATGGTGGGGAAGACGCTGCACAAAACCAACGGTGTCGGAGAGCATGGCTGCGTTTCCGCCCGCCAGATTCCAACTTTCAACGCGAGTTCCCAAAGTTGCAAAGAGTTTGTCAGCGGCATATGCCCCGCCCCGCGTCAATGCATTGAAGAGGCTCGACTTACCGGCATTGGTGTAACCAACCAGCGCTGCGGTGTAGTGCTCGTCGCGGCGTTGCTTTACTTCGCGTGATCGGCGACCTTCAATCTCCCCAAGCTCGCGCCGCAGTTTGTCCAGCTTCGCCTTGACGATGCGACGGTCGATCTCCAACTGCTGCTCGCCGGGTCCACGGGTACCAACACCCACGGGCGCGCCACCAGTGACCTGCCCCAAGTGCGACCACATGGCGCGGAGTCGTGGCGCGGTGTACTCAAGCTGCGCAATCTCTACCTGCAGTTGCGCTTGCTTGGTAGTGGCGCGATTGGCAAAGATGTCCAAGATCACTTCGCTGCGGTCGATCACTTTGAGTTCGAGCGCCTTCTCCAGTTCAGCAATCTGACTGGGAGCGAGTTCGTTGTCAAAGATCACAACCTTGGCACCAAGCTCCTTGCACATGGCAGAGAGTTCTTCCACCTTGCCCTTGCCAATGTAGGTCTTGCCGCGCGGCGCAACCCGGCGCTGTTCCAGGGTGCCCACCACACGCACCCCGGCTGTTTCCGCCAATGCCTGTAGTTCGGCAAGCGAGTCGTCGAAGGTGGTTTCATTATCTCGAAGGCGGACGCCGACAAGGATCGCGGGCTCGGCCCGGATGTCGACTTCTGCGTGGCGTCCTGTTTCCATGTGGGAAGGATTGTAGGACGGGATGGCGCGCCCCTATCATCGCCGCGTGGTCCGATTCACAATGTTCCTCGCTTCTGCTGCATTCGCCGCGCTTCTGGCGCCCGCGCTGCTGGCTGGAATGCCACAATCAACCGATGATGGCGCGCGCACCGTGCCACCTGCCACCGAGGGCGCCTATCGCTGGCTCGATCCAATCATCGACCTGCGCGCGCTCCTTGTGGGGAGTTACGTCGATCCAATTGACGCGCCCGCGATGCAGCGTGCCGCCATGGAGGCGATGACCAAAGCGCTTGGCGATCCGTACACCGTTTACATTCCGCCTGCTGACGAGGGCGCATTCCGTAGACAACTGTCTGGAAGCTATGTGGGTATCGGCGTTGAGTTGGACCTTGACGATGGCCGGCCGATCGTGATTACCGCCATCGACGGATCGCCAGCGATGGAAGCGGGCATCTTGGCGGGCGACACCATTCTCTCTGTTGATGGAAAGTCAACGGAAGGCATCGGTGCTGCCACGCTGGAGTCGCTCCTTCCGGGCGCGCCCGGCACGGTGGCGGCGTTGGTGATTCGCCGCGCCGATGGCAATGAACGAACGCTCAATGTGCCGCGCCGTGTGGTGGAAACGCCAAGCGTGAAGGGCATCCTCCGCGACGCGGACGGTTGGCGCTTTACCATCGATCCGGACCGGCGCGTGGCATACATACGTATCGCGCAGTTCAATGATCGAACGCTGGCAGAAGTTGATGCCGCACTTGCACGGATTCGTGCCGACGGTGTTTCCGGCATCATTCTGGATTTGCGTGACAATGGCGGAGGCTCGCTCACTGCTGCTGTCGGGGTGGTGGATCGATTCATCTCCGAAGGGGCGATTGTCAGTATTCGCGGCCGTGGCGACACTGGTCGAACGTGGGACGCAACATCGTCACCGGAAGACCTGCACATTCCGATGGTGGTGCTCATCAACCAAGGAAGTGCAAGCGCCAGCGAAGTAGTGGCGGGCGCATTGCGAGACAACGGCTGCGCCAAGATCATCGGTACCCGTTCCTACGGCAAGGGCAGCGTGCAAGATGTGCTGCAACTTCCTGACGGCGCCGGCACGGTCAAGATCACCACTGCTCGCTATTACTTGCCGAGCGGCACCTCGCCGCATCGCGCCGTTGGCGCGTCGCGGTGGGGCGTGGAACCAGACACGGGCTTTCGCGTGCCCATGACAGAGCAAGAATCGATCGCCCGCGCAGCGGCACGCCAATTGCGCGAAGCAGGCGGCGCCGTTTCTACGCCACCAGTGATCTGGAGTTCGTCGGCTTCTATCACTCGCCTAGCGCATGATCCGCAACTTGCCGGGGCGGTGGACGCCATGCAGGGCTACCTCGACATGGTGGAATGGCCAGTGATCGGTGACCTCTCCGGTGACGTCGGCGCTGGCAACGATGAGTTGCGATCGAGCATCGAATACCGCCGGCGATTACTTGATGAACTTCATAAGACAGATCAGGCGATCAGCACCCTCCGCGGCGGCGGCGCCGGTGTGGATGATCCGATTCTTGGCAACGACGCGTCGCTTATCGATGGCGCCGTTGAACTCCGCGACCGCGATGGCCACGTGATCGGCCGCTGGATCGTCAAGGACCCGTCGGCACTGCGCACTGGTATTGGCGCAAGCGCCATTCCTGCCCCGGAATACACGCCTGCGCGCGAGCCGGAGGGTAAGTGAGTCCATCCGCGCCGAACAATCCGCCGCACGAGCCCACTGATGGCACGCTCATTCTGGGCATCGAGACCAGTTGCGACGAAACCGCCGCAAGCATTGTGGAGTGGCGCGATGGCGCGCCCCACGTCCTTTCCAACGTGGTGAGTACGCAACATGAGATTCACGCGCGCTACGCAGGCGTGGTCCCGGAGCTTGCCAGTCGCGCGCATCTGGAACGGATCGTCCCGGTGGTCCGTGAGGCGTTGCGAAGCGCGGATCTCCAAGGCAAGCACGTCAGCGCGGTTGCTGTTGGCAATCGACCCGGATTGATTGGATCGCTCCTCGTTGGCAATGCGGCGGCAAAGGCATATGCCTGGTCGTTGGGTATTCCGGTGATCGGCATTGACCACATTGCCGCGCACTTGGTGGCGGGGCTGCTGGATGCTCCGCCGGTTCGTTGGCCAGCGCTTGGCTTGGTGGCCTCCGGTGGGCACACGCATCTCTTTCGTATGGACGGACCGCGGTCGATGACACTCCTCGGCCGCACCATCGACGACGCCATTGGCGAGGCATTCGATAAAGCAGCCACACTGCTATCGCTCGGCTACCCAGGCGGGCCACTCTTGGACGAGCGCAGTTCGTTGGGCGATCCCGCGGCCATGCGATTCCCTACCCCACGGCTGACTGCGCGCAGCGCCCGCGAAGGCGGCCAATCAACTGAACGCACGCTTGATTTTAGTTTCAGCGGCATGAAGACCGCCCTGCTCTACGCGGTGCGCGGCATCCCGCCGGTTGCCAACCGACCCGCGCCCCGACCACCACTGCCGCTCACCGAGCAGCGCGTGTCCGACCTTGCCGCCAGCTTTCAGTCAGCCGCGGTCAACCAAGTCATGGACGTGCTCAAGCGCGCACTTGAACGGCTCGAAGCAGAGAACGATCGCCCCGCAACGCTCCTCGTGGGCGGCGGGGTCACTGCCAACCGCCACTTGCGCGCCGAATTGACACAGTTCGGCACGACGCACGGCATCGATGTCCGCTTACCGGCTCAGAAATACTGCGTTGACAACGCCGCCATGATCGCCGCCCTTGCCCACTGGCGATACGCGGCCCGCGAACACGACACCTTGCGCCTCGCCCCGCGCTCGCACTCCATGCTCGGCCGCTGCTAAACATCAGCACAGCGCCGGACGCCACCGTCGTGGGGCGTCCGGCGCTGGAAATTCACTACCTCCGACAGCAGTGAAATCAATCGTCAGCAGCAGGTGCAGGGGGAGCCTTGGTCGGCGCCGATGGATTCGCCAACCGCTTGGTCAACACCTCGCGGCGGATCTCCTCCATCAGGTTCGGGTTCTGGCGCAGGAACAACTTCGATGCCTCACGACCCTGTCCAAGTCGCACATCACCGAAGCTGAACCAAGCACCAGCCTTGTCCACCACGCCGTCGAGCACTGAGAGGTCGAGAATGTCGCCCGACACTGAGATGCCCTCCTCAAACATGATGTCAAACTCGGCCTCGCGGAACGGCGGAGCAACCTTGTTCTTCACTACCTTCGCGCGCACACGATTACCAACATTGCGGTCGCCATCCTTGATCGCGCCAATACGGCGAATATCAATGCGCACCGATGAGTAGAACTTCAGCGCACGTCCGCCGGTCGTCGTTTCGGGCGATCCGAACATGACGCCGATCTTCTCGCGCAGCTGATTGATAAAGATCACGATGCACTCACTCTTGGCGATAGCGCCCGTCAGCTTGCGCAGCGCCTGGCTCATGAGCCGCGCCTGCAAACCAACATGACTATCACCCATTTCGCCTTCGATTTCCGCGCGTGGGATCAATGCCGCCACCGAGTCAACCACGATGACATCCACCGCATTAGAACGCACGAGCATCTCGCAGATCTCCAGCGCCTGCTCGCCCGTATCGGGCTGCGAAACCAGAATTTCGTCAAGGTTCACACCCAGGCGCTTGGCCCACGATGGATCAAGCGCATGCTCAGCATCGATGAACGCGGCCACGCCACCGTTCTTCTGACTGTTGGCAATGACCGTGAGAGCCAGGGTCGTCTTACCAGAACTTTCTGGCCCGAAGACCTCCACCACTCGACCGCGCGGGAGTCCGCGTCCACCGAGGGCAATATCAAGACTGAGCGCACCGCTCGAAATCGACGGGATCACCGGCACGGTCTCGTTGTCGAGACGCATGATCGATCCCTTACCGAAGTTCTTCTCAATCTGTCCAAC
>CALQCP020000127.1 GCA_943329105.2 Chitinophaga pinensis
CGTCATTCCCAGCTTGTCGAGCTGAATTCCGGAAATGTTTGGCACCCAGCTGATCACTTTCCCGGCAGCGTCCTTGGCTGGGGTGTAGAGCCACTCATCGAGGCGCTCTGGGAATTTCTTGAGCGTGTCCGTTGCCTTGGATGTTCCCAAGAGGGAAATTTGCAGCACGGCCATGTAGCCCGTTGCCACCACCAACTGCAGTGCGGCGCCGATACCGGCAGCCCACGCCAATGCCTTTGCTTTAAAGAGCCCAGTGTCCACGCCAGCGCCGTCGGTCGGTGCATCAGACTCAATGGGTAACCCAGCAGCATCCAAATTCTTAGTGCCGCCGGCGGGCGCATGCGGATACAGCGAATCCAGTACCACCGCGCACGCGCGTCCCTCCGGGAACGGTTGTTGTTCATCATTGATAAAGCGGCGCTTCATTGGGAATGCCACCAGCACTCCCAAGATGCTGGCCACCACGTTCCAAATCAGCATCTGGTGCCACGCCATCACGGTGTTCGTGACAAACATGTACGCCATCAGTGCGCTGATCAGCGGACCGGTCATGTATCCCGCGGCAGTGGCGATCGATTGAACTGCGTTGTTTTCCAGGATCGACATGTCCTTGGACAACTGCAGCCGGGCCATGGCGCGGAAGATCACAAACGAAAGAATCACACTGGTGACGCCCACCCCAAGTGACCAGCCAGTCTTGGCGCCGATGTACAGGTTGGTGGCACTGAGAACGCCTCCAAGCAAGAATCCGGTGACTGCCGCGCGGAAGGTCAGCTGCGGCATATTGCCACGAAACACGGTCTCAAGCCACCAATGATCCTTCTGTGATCGGGTCCAGGTGCGGGTTTGTTCGTCGGTGAGATGTGGGAGTGCCATAGGTGGTTCCTTTTGCGCAGCGGTCGCAAGTGCGGAGCGTAGCGCGATGGCGCGGGTACCCTGCGGCGATGAGCCAATTGCCTGCTGCCAATCGGATGCAGAGTGGTGGGTCGAGCCCGGAAGCCAACGGGGCGTTCGTCGGCCCCGTCATTCTGACGGCGTTGACGGCGTGGCGCGCCCGCATGGGAGTGCTGACGGCTGCGGTGCTGGTCTTGGCCCTGGCCAACGCGCCCGCACAATTGGCGCAGTGGGATGCCTCTCAGCGCATGGAGCAAGCTACGGCTCGGGCAGAGGCACGTGGCGATCGGACGCCGGATCCGGAGGAAGCAATACGGGATTTGGAGGCCATCGGCCCCGCCTGCTGCAATCTGTGCGGAGCCACGCTGCTTGGGTTCTTCCTGGTACTTCCCCTGACCGCTGGCGCCACCGTGTTGGGTGCGCGCGCGGTGCGGGGCAACGCTCGCTTTGCGGACATGACGTGCGGGTTTCGGCGGTACGTTCCAACGCTTGGCGCCGCGCTGGTGACGCTCTTGATCGGCGGCGGCGCTGCCATGGCAGTCGGGCTGATCAATTCCATGGCGCTGATCGGGTCAGCATCACGCGCGATCTCTGGCATCGTGACACCTGGGGTGCTGCTGGTGATCGGTGCACTCATCATGAGTATCACTCTGTGGTTGACGGCCCGTCTGTGGTTCGCCATTGTGCGTGTTGCGGATCCGGAGCGCCCGCGTATTGGTGGCATGGCGTCAGTGACGCTCAGTTGGCAATGGACCGATGGCGCGGTACAGATGGGAATGGTTGGCGTGGTCTTGGTGGCTATGGCAGTTGCAATCGCCGCGATCCTTCCTGGCTGGCTGGCGTGGTCGTCGGCCGCGAGTGCAACGGGGAATGCAAAGTCTGCCGCCATTGCCATTGCGGTACTCCTCATGAGTATCGGCGGCTGGTTTGCAGGAACATTTGCGCTGGCGTTGTTTGGCGCCGCTTACGAGCGCGTTGCCAGACTGCGAGAGCCGATTGCGCCGCCCGTTCATGATTCGATCGCACCGCACAGTGGAGGAATGGTCGGATGACTGGAGCATTTGGAGACTTAGAGAAGGCCGACTACCCCATGGATCGCCGCTCAGTGCGCGGTCGACGCATTCGATTGGTGGTCGGATGGATGCTGATCTCTTTCTGGGAGGCGGTACCGATGTACTTGGCCTTCATGAAGCTTTCTGACAACCCACAGCGTGAAGTGGCCGTGGCATTGGCGATCGCCGTCTGTTGGATTCCGGTGATTGGAACCGCGGCGGCAGTCATGTGTGCCGTATGGGCGTGGGGTGTTCCGTGGTGGGTCGCGGTGGCGATGTACCTCGTACCGAAGGTGTGCTTTGTACTGGTGGCACGCGGCATCGAGCGCCGGGCGATCGTGCCTAAGAACTAGCACACGCCGCAAACCGCCGATAGCTTCCCGAAAGACTGACGGCGTACCCGCAAACGACCGACGCGCGCTCCGTGAGAAGCGCGCGTCGAGAAATGACTGGTGTCATCAAACGTACTGCACGGAGTGCAGGTTCAGCTGTCTGAACCCTCTTCCTGATCAAGGAAGCTGGCAAGCCGCTGCCGGCGAACCGGATGCTGCAACTTACGGATCGCCTTGTTCTCCACTTGGCGCACGCGCTCGCGCGTGACCTTGAAGATACGGCCGACTTCTTCAAGCGTGTAGGTGTAGCCGTCGCCAATGCCGTACCGAAGCTTGAGAATCTCACGCTCGCGGTAGGTGAGGGTGCGCAACACATCATTGATGCGCTGGCGCAAGAGTTCGCTTGATGCGGCCTCGTGCGGGCTCGACTGCCGTTCGTCCTCGATGAAGTCACCAAAGTGGCTGTCTTCGCTCTCGCCGACCGGACGGTCGAGCGAAATTGGGTGACGGCTGACCTTCATGACGCGGCGAGTTTCCTCGATCGGCATCTTGGCGCGGAGGGCAATCTCTTCCACCGTTGGCTCGCGTCCGAGTTCCTGAAGCAGGTGCTTCTGGATGGTGCGGAGCTTGGACATGGTTTCGATCATGTGCACCGGCACGCGGATGGTGCGGGCATGGTCGGCGATGGCGCGGGTAATCGCTTGGCGAATCCACCACGTGGCGTAGGTACTGAACTTGTAGCCGCGCTTGTATTCGTACTTATCGACGGCACGCATCAGGCCGGTGTTGCCTTCCTGAATGATGTCGAGGAACGGCAAGCCACGGTTGCGGTACTTCTTGGCAATCGAAACCACCAGGCGCAGGTTGCCGCCGGAGAGGTCGCGCTTGGCTTGTTCATACTCAAGGAACGCGCGCTCAATACGGCGCACGCGACCATCAAGGTTCTCTGAGCTTTCCAAGACCATGCTGCGCAGTCCGTCGATCTCGTCGCGCATGACGGTGAGATCTTCTGGATCGAATCGCTCTGGATGCTTGTCAGCCTTCTTCAGTTGATGATGGATTTCCTTGACCTTCTTGTCAAGACCCTGCAGCTTGCGGAGCAGCGGCTGAATGCGGCTGGTACGCAGGCAGCACTCTTCAAGGAGCACAGCGATCTTGCGACGATTGTGATCAAACTCCTTGGTCACTTGCGCGCGCTTTGCGTCTGCAAGTGTGGTGTCCAAGAGTTCAAAGATTTCACGGTTACGATTCAGCAAGCGCTCAATCGTTGGCAGGTTGGCAGGAATGCGCGCCGCCAGGGTTTCTTTGTGGTTCTCCTCAGCGGTGGAGATGCGCATGGTGCGGTCAAACGGCAGCGTTCCAGCATGAACTTGCTTGAGGATCTGCACGGCCATTTGCGCCGCGTAGTCACTGGCAAGCGTCATGCGCCGGAAGCACATGCGCGTGGTTTCGATCTTCTTTGCAAGGCGAATCTCTTCTTCGCGCGTGAGAAGCGGAATCGTTCCCATCTGCGTGAGGTACATGCGGATTGGGTCATCAATTCGCTTTGAACCTTGCTCAGCAAGCGCGGCTTCAACGGCGGCCTGCGTCTCTTGCTCATCAAGAATTTCCTCGTCGGCGTTGGCGACGGCAGCAGCGGCAGGCTCCTCGGGGAGGTGCTGCTCGTCTTCAAATCCACCATCGAAGTCGACCGGAGGACCATCGTCCTCATCGATCATCTGCACCTTCGGCGGCTTGTTCGGCTTCTTCTCATCGCGCTGGAACTTCAGGTTCGTCTGCAGCGGGGCATCAAACATGTCCCAGCCGTTGCGCTTGCGCTCGCTCTCATCAATGAGTTCGATACCAAGTTCATCCAAGAGGACAATCATCTCGTCAACCTTCTCAGGCTCGACGAATTCATCGGGGACGCAGCGGATGTACTCCTCGTACGTGATCCACTTGCGGCCGCGCCCGAGTTCAACGAGCTGGCGGAGGACGGGGGTTAAGTCAGAGAGTGCGAGTGACAATGTTCAGGTTCCAGTTCTAGCGAGGGGTTCTGCGTGGTGTGATGAACGCAAACAGAACAAATTGGTCATCTGTAGGTAAAGGCGGTAAATCAGTGTCTTAGAATCATTAATACGGGTTTCAGGGGTCACATCCATCATTCTTCTTCACGATCGGGGGTGCGATTTCCACTTGGCCCTGGTAATCGGCCGTACGCGGTGGGGTCTCTTCCACGATTCCTAATCATTTCTAAACGCGCGGCGAGGGCGCTTGGTTCGTCCGAACTCCTTATCGTACTAGGATTTATGTTTCCCGAAGCGAGAAGTACGGAAGTCCGGGAGCGTCGGATGCGTTCAAATGCGTCCACTGCCTCCTGGAGCCTTTCAAGGGCAATGTTCTCGGACGGTGCGCGCTTCTCGCCAAGCATTACCAAGTCAATGGCGCAGGATTTGACGTTTTGCCCGCGCAATTCCGCCAACACTTCGTCCATGGTGAAGGCGTGCTGATCTTCCAGCCACAGATGAATTGGTTCCAGCACCATGCGGCAGTCCGGGTCCAGGAAGCTTTCGGGGGTGATGGCTTCGGTGACCGGAAGCGATGATCCGTCGTCAAGGCGAACCCGTGCCGCGCCCAATTGCGGGTGCGCCAGCAGGATGGCCAAGAGGCCGCGCTCGGCATCGCGACGAGCGCGTGCCTGCGGAATGGGAAAGCCTTGCTCTTCCAAACTCGGTCGGTACACCGCGCCGGTCTTCACCTCAACCGTCTCCTCCGGAGCCGAGCGGGGCGTGGGCGCCTTCACTGCCTCAAGCGCGGCTTCCAGATCGCGTTCCGGCAGACCGGTGATCGAGCCCAGGCTGGACATCACCAACGTCTTGCGCAGTCCAGGCATGGCGCGGAATCCAAGTTCCACAAGTCGCGCTAGCACTGCTTCGATCCGTTGCTGTTGCGCACTCAATCCGTTGGCGCCGCGGAAATCTTGACGGAAGCGGCGGACGAAGTGCCGGAGTGCATCTTCGCTGTTGGCAAGTGCGGCATCGAAACGCTCGCGCCCATCGGGCTGGCGCAGCAGTTCGTCCGGGTCAAGTTCATCGGGCAGCGTGCAGATGCGCACATCGACTGGCTCGGCAAAGAACACTTCGATGGCGCGGTCTGCGGCTTTCTGCCCAGCGGCATCACCATCAAAGAGCAGCACAATGCGTTCGGCGATGCGCTTCAGGCCACGTGCGTGATCGCGGGTGAGTGCAGTGCCGAGTGTTGCCACGGCATTGGTCACACCGGCTGCGTGGCAGGCGATGACGTCCGTGTATCCCTCGCAGATGAGTGCGGTGCGGGAATCAATGATGGACTTCTTAGCGAGGTGAATGCCGTACAGGCCGCGTCCCTTATGGAAGACGCCGCTCTCAGGGGAATTCAGGTATTTCGGCTGATCTTCAGCGTTTAACTGCCGTGCCCCGAATGCAATCGGAGCGCCCATTTCATCGCAAATCGGAAAGATCACCCGGTTGCGGAATCCATCGATTGGACCTTGGCGTCCATCGCGCACGAGGCCGGCTGCTCGGAAGACATCCAGGTCTGGAACGGCATCGCTGCCGCGGGCGCCATCATCGGTACGTCCGCCGCCTTGGTGATGGGCGCGCAGGCGTTCGAGGTGGCGAACGAACGTATCCCATCCATCGGGGGCCGCGCCGATATTGAAACGTTCGCGCATCGCTTCGGAAACATTGCGCGCATCGAGGGCGGCGCGGGAGCGAGCGCCAATCTCGGCATGCGCCAGCGCCTTTCGATAGAAATTGGCGGCGATGGCGTTTGCGCGGAGCAGGGCGCGTCGACCGCCAGTGGCTCCATCTTCGCTGCGCGTCTGACGTAACTCGATGCCAGCGCGTTCAGCCAACGCGCGCAGTGCATCGATGAACTCCATCTTGTGGTAGTTCATCATGAAGTCGATGGCATTTCCGGCGGCGCCACAGGAGAAGCACTTGTAGAAACCAGAACTCTTGTGGGTGACCACCGTCATTGATGGCGCGCGATCATCATGGAATGGACAGATGCCCACGTGCTCGCGCCCCTTGGGGCGCAATTGCACATGTTCGCCGATGAGCGCCACGAGGTCGGTGGCGTCCAAGACGCGATCTCTATCGGAATTTCCAATCGATCCAGCCACCAGCTTCCTTTCGGCGCGTCCTGCGCCGGGTTCGTCCGTTATTCACTGAACGCAACGTGCTTCCAATGCGTGAGATATTCACGCACGGAATCCCGTTCATTCGTTCAGTAGCTCCGCCCACGATGTGCTGACGAAAAGCCCATGCTTTCTGCCAGGGCTTCGAGAGCGGAATCAGGGGTTTGCTCATCGGCCGGAGTGCCGTCATGGCACTGCTGGTGGCGCGTGTGAGTCGGTTGTCCCGCTGCGAAGCCGGGCGATTATAGGAGCAATGACCGCAAAGTCAACTAAATGCTCAGGAATCGAAGTTGGTTACTGTCCATGCGGCGAGTAAGAACGCCAAATCATC
>CALQCP020000128.1 GCA_943329105.2 Chitinophaga pinensis
AAACCGGTTCGAAATACGCATTGTTCTGATCTCCGAAATAAGGGGAAACGGATGCCTGGTAGTAGGAACTTCCAGGCTAGGAATAATCTTCAAATCAGAGTCAGAAAGTGGGAACATTCTGCTCTTACGGAACACCATGCCACGGGTCCGGTCTTATAAAAGTAATAGGTGAACGCATTTTTAAAGAAACATGCAGAATTCTGATAAATAGTCGCATCTGGGCGCATAGCGGCTGATCCATGCAAATGAACAGGGGTAGCCCAAGTGGGCTACCCCTGTGATTTCACGCGTAGTTCAGGCAGATGTCTGCCCGAGATGGAGCGTCAGTCCCGTCTTAGTTGCGACGGCGACGGCCGCCGGCGAGGCCAGCGACGCCGAGGAGAGCGATCGCGCCTGGGGCTGGGGTGACTACGATCGAAGCGCCAGCGGTTGACTCGTAAGCGTAGTCAACCACGGTGCGGGTCATCGAGGTGCCCGAGCTGCCAGCGGCGCCCATCAGGAAGCGCATCCAGCCGTAGTGGGTGAGCGTGTCAGCGCCAACGAACTTGAAGCCGATAACGTTCTCTGCGCTGTATTGCCAGTTGCCAGCAGCGGAACCGAACACCACGCCAGTGGTGGCGGTGTTGAAGGAGCCAGTGGAGCCGACCGAAGTGCCGACGGCAAGGTTGCCTGCAGGCCCGGTCGTCACGCCCGGATAGCGCATCTGGCCGCCACCGGTGGAGTTGAAGAAGTTCATGCCGCCACCGGTCATGTACGGGTTGACGTCCCATCCTGGAACGCCGGAGCCTGGGCCGTTGCTCAGGGTGTTGGTCTCCACGTTGATGTAGCAGCCATCGATGTCGACGGCGCAAACGAAGTTGACGGGGCCACTGTAGACGACGGCGGCATTGGCAGCGGCAGCAGCGCCCATGGCGACAGCAGCGGCAGCGACGATGTGCTTCTCAAAGCGGTTCGAAATACGCATTTTTCTGATCTCCGAAATAGGGGAAACATAGTCCTGCGAAGGGGAACTTGCAGGCGGAAGGTGGACTGCCGGGAGGCAGAGATCTGAGTGGGAAACAATCAGATCTGCAACGAATGTGTCACTAACTCTGCTGGGTGCAAGAATTTCTAACGATTCTAACTAAATTTTGTGTTAAGTCCTATAATTATGTCATTGCAGCCAAGGATTCCGGGGTTGCTTCGCGTAAAACACATAGTTTCCACGACATTGCGCGCCACGGTGTGCGCACTGGTCACCCAAGAACCCGCGATGGTGAGCATGGCGAGTCATGAATGGGTTGCCAATTCCGCGCGTAGATTCAGCCACAAGGAGATGTAATGACCGCCGCCGCCTTCACCCTCGCTGTACTCGCCCAACTTGCCATGCTTTCTGCACCCACCCCGCCGCTCCCGGAGATTGCGCCCGTACCGACGCCTGCGCAACGGGCATGGCAGGACATGGAATTCACGGGGTTCATCCACTTCGGTCCAAACACCTTCACGGACCGCGAATGGGGTCACGGCGACGAACCCGCCGCCGCGTTCACACCCTCCGCGCTTGATGCGCGACAGTGGGTGCGCGTGATGAAAGCGGCTGGCATCACCGGCGTGGTCATCACCGCCAAGCACCACGATGGATTCTGCAATTGGCCCACGGCTATGAGTGCGCATTCGGTGAAGTCGAGCCCCTGGAAAGGCGGCGCGGGCGACGTTCTGCGGGAGTTGAGCGAGGCATGTCGCGAGGCGGGGCTCAAGTTTGGCGTGTACCTCTCGCCGTGGGACCGCAACAATCCGGCGTACGGAACCGGCGAGGCATACAACGAGTATTTCCGCAAGCAGCTCCGCGAGGTGCTCACCAACTACGGGCCAGTGCACGAAGTCTGGTTTGACGGCGCGTGTGGTGAAGGCCCAAACGGCAAGAAACAGGTCTACGACTTCCCAAGCTTTGAGCGCACCGTGCGCGAATGTCAGCCGAATGCGGTGATCTTTAGTGATGTGGGCCCGGATGTTCGTTGGGTGGGAAATGAGAACGGCTGGGCCGGAGAAACCAATTGGGCGATGCTCAAGGTGAAGGGGCACGGTCGCGGTGCGGACAATCCGCCGAGTGGCAAGAGCCTGACTGAGGGCGATGAAGACGGCGAGGCGTGGATTCCCGCGGAATGCGATGTGAGCATCCGGCCGGGTTGGTTCTATCACGCGCATGAAGATGACAAGGTGAAGTCTCCGGCGGAGTTGTTCGATCTGTGGGAGCGAAGTGTTGGGCACAACGCCAATCTGCACCTGAACTTTCCGGTGGATCGGCGCGGGCTGATCCATGAGAACGATGCTGCTGCGGTGCTTGGCCTGCGCGCGTTGATTGATGCCACGTACGGGCCAGGGACGGACCTTGCGCGCGGGCGTGCGGTGGGCGTAACGAATGTGCGTGGCGATGCGCCGCGTTCGGCGAGCGAGCCGCTACGAGATTCTGCGTTCAGTGGGAGCAATGCGGTGGACGGCGATTCCGCCACGTTCTGGGCGACCGACGATGCTGTGCGCGCGGCGAATATTGAGGTGGAACTTGATCCGAACGCGGCGTGGGACCGTGTGGTGTTGGCGGAGCCGATTGCGTTCGGTCAGCGTATTCGTCAGTTCCGGATCAGTGTGCCCGCGGGCAGCGGTACGAGTAACAACGCGCGCGACTGGCGCGTGTTAGCCGAGGGGACCACTGTTGGGCACAAGCGGATCGTGCGCGTGCCGGTGACGAAGGCGGCGCGTGTGCGCGTGGAGATTCTGGATGCGCGGGCGTGTCCGGCGCTGTCGGCGGTGGAGGTGCATGCGACGGCGGGGGGTGTGGGAACGGTGAAGCCTGGGGCGGCGGCGAGCGCGAAGTAATCCGCTGCGCGCCGTGGAGGCTGTAGCCTTCGAGGATGCGAACGCCTCACGTGGTGGAGAATTGGATCGACGGACGCAGTCACGGTTCGGTCGGGGGCGAATCGTTGCCGGTGATCGAGCCGGCAACTGGTGCGGAGATTGGGCGCATGGCAGCTTCGGGGGCGGCTGATGTGGACTTGGCGCAGACCGCGGCGGCGCGGGCGTTCCCGGCGTGGGCGGCACTGCCGGCAACGGAACGGGCTGCGATGCTCGAACGGCTGGCGGGACTGGTGGAGCGCGATGTTGAGCGGTTGGCGTTGTTGGAAAGCACGGACTCGGGGAAGCCCCTGTCGTTGGCGCGCAGCGTGGACATTCCGCGCGCGGCGGCCAACTTGCGGTTCTTCGCGGAGACAGTGCGAGAGTGGAAAGCTGACGAGGACTTTCGTGCGCCGCATGCGGTTTCGCGCGTGATGCGGCGAGCGAGCGGCGTGGCTGGATGCATTAGCCCGTGGAACCTACCGCTGTATTTGTTCACTTGGAAGATTGCGCCCGCGTTGGCGGCCGGATGCACGGTGGTTGCGAAGCCGAGTGAGGAGACGCCGATGACCGCTGCAGCGCTTGGCGAGTTGAGCGCGGAGGCAGGGTTTCCGGCGGGAGTGCTGAATGTGGTGCAGGGTCGCGGCGCGGAATGCGGTGCGGCGATCGTTCGGCATCCTGGAATTCCGGTGATCACCTTTACGGGCGGGACGGCGACGGGTGCGCACATCATGTCGGTGGCGGGTCCGATGTTCAAGCGCACGGCGTTAGAACTTGGCGGCAAGAACCCGACGATCGTGTTTGCTGATGCGGATTTTGACGCGGCGGTGGCGGGCGCGGTGCGGGCCGGGTTCCAAAATCAAGGGCAGATTTGTCTGTGTGGAAGTCGCGTGTTGGTGGAGCGCGGGATGTACGAACGGTTTCGCGAGGCGTTCGTGGAGCGCGTGCGTGCGTTGCGCGTGGGCGACCCGATGGATGCGGGGACTGAGCAGGGTTCGCTGGTGTCGGCGGCGCATCGCGGGAAGGTGGCGGCGGCGGTGGAGCGCGCGCGCGCTGAGGGCGGGCGCGTGTTGTGCGGTGGGCGGGCGCCGGAGCACAGTGAGCTACCCGAGCGGGTACGTGGTGGTGCGTATTGGTTGCCGACGGTGATCGAGGGGCTGCCGATGAATTGCGCGACCAACCAAGAAGAGATCTTTGGGCCGGTGGTGACCATCCAGGCGTTCGGTGATGAGACCGATGCGGTGCGGCTTGCTAACGAGAGCGTGTACGGATTGGCGGCGAATGTGTGGACGGCCGATCACGCGCGCGGAATGCGCATGGCGGAGCAACTGGAATTTGGCATTGTGTGGATCAACACGTGGATGTTGCGTGATCTGCGCGTGCCGTTTGGTGGAATGAAGCGATCGGGTGTTGGGCGCGAGGGTGGAGAAGAGGCGCTGCGATTCTTTGCGGAGCCGAAGTCGGTGACGTGGCCGGGGTAGGATTCTTCGGACATGAGCGAGCAGATCAATTCATCGCGTGCACCTGAGCCGGTTGGTCCGTATCCGCATGCGCGTCGTGCGGGGAATTTGCTGTTTCTGTCCGGCGTGGGGCCGCGGGTTCGCGGGTCAAAAGAGATCCCGGGCGTGGTGCTACGCGCGGACGGCAGTATTGCCTCGTATGACATTGAATTGCAGTGCCGCAACTGCTTTGCCAACTGCCGCGCGGTAGTGGAAGATGCGGGCGCGCGCTGGGAGGATGTGGTGGACGTGACGGTGTTCCTGACGGACATCAAGCGCGACTTTGCGGCGTACAACCGCATCTACGCGGAGTGCTTTGCGGGGCCAGGGAATCCAAATCCGACACGCACGACGCTGGGGATTTCGGCGTTGCCGACACCGATCGCCGTGGAGGTGAAGGCGATCGTGGCAATCAAATAGGTGGCGTTCACCACTGTGCCCATGAATCAATAGGGACCGGGGTGAACGGCTTCTATCTCCGGAGAATGGCGCGAACTGGGCTGGCGTCGGCGCCTTCGATGCGGAGTGGGAGCGCGATGAGTTCGTAGTGACCCTCTGCGACGCCGTTCAGTACAACGCCTTCGATGATCGAAATGTCATGCGCGAAGAATTGTGCGTGCGTGGGGAGATCTTTGCTATCGCTGCGATCGACGCTCGGCGTGTCGATGGCAACCAGACGGACGCCGCGCATGTGTAGCCATGGAATCAGCGCCGGATCAAGGGATGCGAAGTCTGGATTCCAGTGTTCCGGGTTCGGGAATGTTCCCGTGGCAATGATGAGACGCTCGGTGCCGAAGGGGACACGGCCGGCAAGGTCTTGGGCGGTGATCGCTCGACCGAGTGCGCCTTCAACGCGGACCACGATGCACGGACCAACGTAGAGATCGAGCGGCTGCGCCTCGATCGTTCGACCGCCTTTGCCGTAATGGATGGGCGCGTCGGCGTGACTGCCAACATGCACAGTGGTGGTCAGCGATGACAACGAAATGTGCTGGCCTTCATCAACGTGCATCAGCTGCGTGCGTGCAAATGGTGTGTCACCCGGGAATACAGCGATGCGCGCAGAGAGAAGCGGGGAGATGTCAATGATGGTGGACATGATGAGCACTCAGGGGAAGCGAAGACTTTCGTTACGTGGCTTCCGCAGCAAACATGCGACGCACTACTGCAAATAGTCCAACCGCAAGCGCCGCCACCAGTAGCCCCGCTACAGCGATGCCGACTCGTACAACCATGCGATCCTGTCGCGCCGCGCGGGCACGCGCCGCAGCGTATGGAACGGTGCTGAAACTCACCAGGTCATAGAGCGGGATGAATGCGTTTGGCATCCAATGATTGAGCGTGTGATCAAGTTTCTTCTTCAGCTTGAACATGCGATGCGCAGTGCGATCACGCATCTCAACGAAGTTGGTGAGTGCCATGTCTGCGATGGCGTCAGCGTTTGGCTTGCGCTCGTGCTGGTATTCGTCAATGGCACGCGCAACGTCTGCGGGATGTCGCTCAAGTGCATCGACAAGCGCTTCGCAATCTTCAAAGCTTGCGTTGGCGCCTTGGCCGTAGAACGGAACAATGGCATGCGCTGCGTCGCCAAGCAGCGCGAATCGGCCGCCCATGGTCCATGGCCAGCAGCGCACGGTGATCATGGAGCCGACTGGATTTTGGTCATATTCTTGCACCAATTCCGGCATGAGTGGCACGGCGTCGGAGTAATCGCGGCGGAATCGTTCCAGCGCGGCGCGACCATCGCGGATGGTGGCGAACGACGATTCGTCCGTGCCCGGCGTGGCATCGAACGGCCAGAAGAGTGTGCAGGTGAAACTGCCGTCCGGATTGGGAAGCGCAATCATCATGCTGCTTCCGCGAGGCCAGATGTGCAGCGCCTTTGGATCCATGGCGAACGGCGCGTGCGGGCCATCCGTGACTGGCGGGATGGAAAGTTCCTTGTATCCGTGTGCGAGCGATGATTGCGAATACTCAAAGCGCTCGCGCCGTTCAAGATGACCGCGCACTGCACTGTAGGAACCGTCCGCACCAACGATGAGATCTGCAGTAGCGCGCAGCGTGACGCCATCGGGCCCTTCCATGATGGCCGCCCCACCCTGCTCATCAAGACCAACGCAACGATGATCAAAGGTGAATTGCACCGATGGGTGCGCTGCAGCCGCGCGGAGCAACAACATGTTGAGCGCACTGCGACTGAAACTCATAATCGCGCGCGTTGGGTCCGCGGAATACGGGATGAACGCCGTGGCTCCGGTAGTTGAATGCAACATGCGGCCCGGCATTCGGATGCCGTGCTCCTTCACCGCGCTGGCAAGACCTGCTCGCTCCAGCGCGTGCAGGCCGCGCGCGCTGATCGCCAAGTTGATTGATCGCCCACCAACTGTTCCGCGAGCGCGCG
>CALQCP020000129.1 GCA_943329105.2 Chitinophaga pinensis
CGTGGGTGCCAACCGGACGAACAGTTTCGCCCGAGGCTAAGCGGAACCTTGTGGAGCGCAGCCGTCCGTGTCCGAGGGTCCCGCGCGCAACGGAGGGGGCGGTGGACGACTGCACTCACTCCCCGCGCGAAACGGCAGGGCGGTGGACGACTCAACTCACTTCGAATACGCCACTATTCAGTCATAATCCGCGTTTGTTGCGTCACGCCACGGTGCAGTGTTCGAGTGATTTGGCAGCGCCTTAGCCATACCAACACAGTCCATGCAGCGGCCCGAACCGCCGATATGTGAGAATTCGGCTTGGGTAGTGCGCATTGTTTCGGTACACTACGGGGCTCCCCGCGCTGCCCACGGATGTGGCTTCGCAATCACCAACGGACCCACCGCATGCCGCTTCGCAATGTTGCCATCATCGCTCACGTTGACCACGGTAAGACCACGCTCGTGGACGCGCTCCTCAAGCAGGCCGGCACCTTTAAGGTCGGCGCTCCGGAGCAGGAGTGCGTGATGGATTCCAACCCGCTTGAGCGCGAGCGCGGAATCACCATTCTGGCGAAGAACTGCGCCGTGAACTACGTCTTCGGAGCCGGCACCGGCGACCTTGAGGGACAAGAGTTCCGTATCAATATTCTTGACACACCCGGCCACGCCGACTTCGGTGGCGAGGTGGAACGTGTGTTGCGCATGGCTGATGGATGCCTGCTGCTTGTCGATGCAGTCGAGGGTCCGATGCCGCAGACGCGGTTCGTCCTTGGCAAGGCGCTTGAACTTGGTCTGCGTCCGATCGTGGTGGTGAACAAAGTGGATCGTCCCGATGGTCGACCATCGGCAGTCATTGACGAAGTGTTTGACCTCTTGGTGGATCTTGGCGCTGACGATGTTGCGCTGGACTTCCCGGTGATCTACGCGTCGGGTCGCGCTGGATGGGCGAACCGCGATATCAACGTCCGCGACAAGGGCGTGCACGACATGTTCCGCATGATCGCTGAGCACGTTCCGGCCCCGGCCGAGAATGTCGATGCTCCGCTTCAGGCGTTGGTCACCAGTCTGGTCTACAGCGAATATGTTGGTCGAATCGCCATCGGTCGCGTCTACAACGGCATCTTGAAGGCCGGCCAACAGGTGGCTGTCAGTAAGTCTGACGGCACTGTGAAGAAGGCCAAGGTCATGAAGGTGAATCGCTTTGAAGGCCTGGGCCGCCGCGAAGTTTCAGAGATTCGCGCAGGTGACCTATGTGCAATTGAAGGTATTCCCGATATTGAAATCGGCGACACCTTGATGGATATCGAGAATCAGATACCGATGGCGCGCGTCAAGGTCGACGAGCCAACGCTGCACATGGTCTTCCGAATCAATGACGGCCCAATGGTGGGCAAAGAAGGCAAGTTTGTCACCAGCCGGCAGATCGCCGAACGGCTCGAGCGCGAGTTGCGCGGAAACGTTGCGCTGCGTGTTTCGCCTGGCGATGGCTCTGATGAATTCCGAGTCTCGGGACGCGGACTGTTGCACTTGGGCGTGCTCTTGGAAAATATGCGCCGCGAAGGCTTTGAGCTAACTGTTGGTAAGCCAGAAGTCATTGAGCGCGAAATCGATGGCGTGCGCCATGAGCCGTATGAGCGCGTCAGCCTCGATACCGATACCGTCAGCATGGGCTCTGCACTGGAACTGTTGGGTCAACGTGGCGGCGAAATCCTCAAGGTTGATCAGCGCGGCGTTCGTATGCACATTGATGCAGACATTCCTGCGCGTGGTCTGATCGGTTTCCGTACCCGGCTTCTGAACGCCACTGCCGGCGAGGCAGTCATGCATCACTCCTTCCTTGGCTATCGCCCAGTCACCAGCGCGGTGCGCAAGCGCCAGTGCGGCGTGATGGTCGGCAACGATTCTGGTCCCGCCACCACCTTTGCACTCTTGCAATTGTGCGAACGCGGAACGATGTTTGTCAGCCCCGGCGATCCGGTGTACGAAGGAATGCTGGTTGGCGAGAATGCGCGCGATAATGACTTGGTAGTCAATGCCGTGCGCATGAAGCCGTTCTCCAACGTGCGCGAAGCAAACAAGGAAGCCACGCTGGTTCTGAAGTCGGCGCGTTCCATGAGCCTGGAAATGGCTCTTGAGTACATCGCCGAGGATGAACTGGTGGAGATCACGCCGATTGCAGTCCGCATGCGTAAGCGCATCTTGCGCGAAGCAGAACGGCGCCGTATGGAGCGCACTGCCCGCGACCGAGAGACCGCGCTGTCGGGTGACTGATGAACGCCAGCCACGCGGAACTACTGACTGATGCCGTCGAGGAGGCGTGTGCTGTCATTCCGCGCGCTGCACAAGCGGCGTGGATTGAAGATATCGCAGCTGGATACGAAGAAGTAAAGCGTACGGCAGAGTCCAAAGGCGTCGCGCGCCGCGCGGGCACTTGGTACACGCCGTCCGACACGGTCACGCGGTTACTTGATGCGGCTATGACGCCGCGCCCAACAAAGGCATTCAGTGCATGTGACCCCGCGTGCGGAACCGGCAACTTTCTTGTGGCGATCGCTGATCGACTCAAAGCGAATGGCTGGACCGGTGCGCGCATTGCTGTAGCGGTGCACGGCATGGACCTTGATCCGTTTGCGGCGGCCGTCACGCGTGTGCGATTGCGACTGCGCGTCGGTGGCGCGGCTGCATTGTGGCGCTCATCCATTCGTTGTGGCGACGCGTTGGTGGAAGGCGCATGGGCAGGATGCGAATACTCGCTTGTTGCTGGGAATCCACCATTTCTTAGCCAGCTTGGCAAGAAGTCGGTGCGTTCGCGCGCAGAACAAGAAGCGTTACTCAAGCGATTCGATGGTCATGTTGCGGGGTATGCCGATACCGCTTCTGCATTTCTATTGCTTGGCACGGAACTTGCTCCGCGCGGCACCGTGGCCTTGCTGCAACCCATGTCAACGCTTTCGGCCGCGGATGCACTGCCCATCCGCATGGCATGCGAAGCACGTATGAAGTTGGCCGCCGTCATCATGTTGCCAGACAACACCTTTGGCGCGGCCGTGCGAACGTGCATTCCCATGTTGACGCGGCGTGCACCGGCATCGCTACGCATTAGTAATGCCGACGGACGCCTGCACCGCATTGCTCGCCAGCGCTGCTCGGGCGGCGCATGGGGTGCAGCGCTTGCCGCTGCGCGTGGAGTTCCCGATCCCCACGCATCACGCACTGCTGGAACACTTGATGATTGGATGCGATCAACGGCAGACTTCCGTCAGCACTACTACGGTCTGCGCGGTCATGTTCATGCCTCCGAAGGCGCGGCTCCTTCGCCACAAGCTCCGGCCCTCGTCACTGTGGGCGCGATCGGCGCAGCTCGCCTCGACTGGGGAGCCCGGCCGGTGCGCATCCACGGACAGACGTTCTACGGGCCGATCATTCGCACGGATGAATTGCTGGACGATGCCGTGCTCGGTCCGTGGGTAGTTGCGCGCCGGGGACCCAAAATTCTGGTGGCGACGCAGACGCGAGCGATTGAAGCATGGGTGGATGAGAAGGGCATTGCCATGCCATCAACCCCAGCCATTACCGTGACGCCCAAGCGCGCCGCCGATCTGTGGAAGGTGGCAGCGGCCTTGTTGGCGCCAGCCACCGCGGCCGAAGCATGGTGGCGGCACGCGGGTGCGGGGATGTCGGCGCAGGCGATTCGGGTTTCGGCATCGCAATTGCGGGCACTGCCAGCTCCTGGCAACCACGCAGCGTGGGGCCGCGCCGCTCGTGCACTGGCTGCGTGGCAGCGATTGGGAACGATTGCCGCGCGCGATGAATTTGCCGGACTCATGTGTGACGCCTACGGGGTTCCGGCGGGCGCGGCGCGCGAGCGGCTCTTGGAATGGTGGCGTGTGGCAGTGACTGATGCGCGTGACGGCGAGGCTTCGGCGTCGGTCCGGGCGCCCGTCCGTGGCCGTGTCCGATGATGCAACGTCCGTTTGCAAACATGTTCTGTTAAACTCAACATCCGCGTGAGTTCAGGTTCTGGCGTGACTGTGAAGGCGCGGATGGCTGCGCAGCGGGTTCGCGTTAGTCTGTGAGGCGCGTCGATGGATCGACCAGTGTGACCAAACGGTCCGCAGCATTGCGCAGCGGGCCTCCAAGGAATGAGTGCAGGCAGGATGCCAACGATCGTCCAAAAATTCGGTGGAACCAGCGTTGCAGATCCGGCACGGATCATGCGCTGTGCTGCACGCATTGTTGAAGCTCGCAATGCCGGCAACCGCGTCGTGGTGGTGGTCAGTGCCATGGGCCACACCACGGACCAGTTGATCGGCCTTGCGGAGCAAATCTCCGGCACGCCCAGTCCGCGCGAGATGGATATGTTGATGGCTACTGGCGAACAGATCTCTGTGGCGCTCATGGCCATGGCGCTGCACACGCTCGGTTGTGATGCGGTGAGTCTCACTGGAGCGCAGGCGGGCATTGATACTGACGACGCGCATCGCAAGGCACGGATTTCGCAGATTGATCGCAAGCAACTGCAACGCATTCTTGACTCTGGCGCAGTGCCGGTTGTCTGTGGATTCCAAGGGATTTCACCCAACGGTGACATCACCACGCTTGGCCGTGGTGGCAGCGACACCACCGCGGTTGCGCTTGCAGCGGCTCTTGATGTTGCAGCGGATGGAGGTATCTGCGAGATATTCACGGATGTTGACGGCGTCTATACCGCTGATCCACGGTTGGTACCCAACGCCAGCAAGTTGCGACACATCAGTTATGAAGAGATGCTGGAACTAGCGTCCATGGGTGCCGCGGTCATGCACCCGCGCGCCGTGTTGTTTGGCGAAAAGTTCAGCGTTCCGATTCATGTTCGTCATAGCCAGAAGCCGGATTTGGGCACGCTGATTGTGCCCGAGGAGCAGATCATGGAAGACATTGTTGTTGTTGGTTGCGCACTCAAGCAAGACCTTGGGCGCATCAGTCTCAAGGCGTTGCCGCGAACCCCGGGCATTCAGGCGCAGATCTTTGAACCGATCTCTACAGCGAACATCAGCGTGGACGACATCGTGCAAACGGAGTTTGGCGACACCACAACCATTGCATTCACCGTGGAGCATGGGGACATTGCGGACGTGAAGTCCATCTGCCAAGCGCTGATCGGGCAGTTGGGGCGTGGGGATATTGACGTCGAGGTGGGCCTGGCCAAGATCAGCGCGGTTGGGACCGGCATGAAGAGTCACTCCGGAGTGGCCAGTCGGATGTTCCGAGCACTTGGTGAGGCAGGGATTGCCATTCACAACATCACCACCAGCGAGATCAAGATCAGCTGCATCGTTGATCGCCAGCACGGGGAGCGCGGGCTGCAGCTGGTGCATGACTCGTTCGGGCTGTCGACGGGCGACAGCGCCAGTTCATCCATGCAGTCGACCGGACGGGGTCGGCGGTGACGGGTTCGCGGGCGGTCGAAAGCCCGGTCAGCCAAACCCGGTCTCAGAGGCGCCGAAACCCTGAAAGCCCGGAGGGGACCCCCCTCGCCGCTTCCTGGGATATAGAATTTAACGTAACAGCCATTATGGGACCTTGTCGACAAAGCGAGAAACGGCTCCCCCGGAGTTTGGCCAGACCATGACTGCTCGGAAACCAACCCCAACCACGCCATCGGCCGGTCGCATTGTTGCTCCGCCGTGCGCGCAGTTCCGCCGTCACCTCCGCGGCGTTGGACTGAAATACACCACCGAGCGCGCCGACATCCTGGATGCTGCCAGTGGCTTTGAGCAACCCTTCGATGCCGAGGCGCTCATGTCTGTTCTTGATCGCCGCGCTCGCACCGTTTCCAAAGCCACCGCATACCGAACCCTGAAGTTGCTGGTTGACGCTGGCATCTTGGCTGAGCGCTTGCATGCCCGTGACTCGGTTCGTTATGAATTTGCGCCTGGTGACCATAACGGCCAGTCGGCGCTGGCCACCCAGATTGAAATTCGTCATCCGGACGGAACCCGTACGGTGACCTCGGATCCCCGGATCGATGCGCTGGTGTTGGAACTGTGCCAGACCGCGGGCGTCAATGCCCGCAAGCGCACGTTGCTCATTGACTGCGGTCCTTGAGAAACCCCATCCCGGCGTCTTGCGCAACACACTAACGATCGGAGTCCGGGCGCCGATGCGGGATGCCCCCCGACAAATCATCCTCTTCAAGCGGACGGCTGATTGAGTAGTCACCGCGGAACCACCGCTCAAGGTCTGCCAATCGGCAACGTTTGCTGCAGAACCGGCCATCGCTGCCTTGACCAAGCGGAGCCCCGCACGTTCGGCAATCAACAGCCGCAACGCCTGGTCGCACCCACTCAATTTCAATCTCGCGCACATCTTCACCGGCATGGCGCAGGCGCACGTCGATCCGAACCTCCGGCAATACTGCTGCGATACGCGACGGCCATTCGATGGCAATGATGGCGTCACCTTGCGCAAGCAATTCATCCCAGCCGATCGATGCAAGGTCTTCCGATGAACGGATTCGATACGCATCAATGTGCACCAACAACCCAGAGTCACACGGATGCCGGTGCTCAATGACAAACGTTGGACTGGAGATGGCGTGCGCATCAGCTCCGAGCCCGCGCGCCAGGCCGCGAACGAAACATGTCTTGCCAGCGCCGAGGTCGCCTTCCAGGGTGATCACCGTTCCCGGCGCAACGCGCATCGAGAGCGCTGAGGCAATGCGTTCGGTTTCTTCGGGGCTTGAAGTACGGCGAATTTCAATGGTCATGACGTGATCCTCATTGTCCATGTTCCCAGCCGAG
>CALQCP020000130.1 GCA_943329105.2 Chitinophaga pinensis
ACTGCGCAACTGACGGGATCGCCCCAGAACGCCTTGTAATAGGCGCCCCGGTAGTAATAGCACGTGAAGCGGAATCCGGCCGGGAAGGGCAGAATCAGTAGGGCTGGCGAGAAGGGCATGAACGACGGCCACCATCCGGGGAGCTGTCCCAGCCACGCATGGCCAGAATTGATGCCTGGTGGATCCCAAATCACCGGTGAATAGAACGGCGAGAGCAGCCGCTGTACGCCGGGCTGATCGATGCCACCGATGAAATAGTTGCATCCTTGAAAGGCAGCCCAAGTGGAATAGATAACGAAACTGCCGAGACCGAGCAGTACCAGAATGGGGGTCACCCACCAGTAATCAGTTCTCTGCGTCTGGAGAAATCCGCGAACTTGTGGAAGTGGAATTGGCGAGCGAGTCACGCGAAGCATCCTTTCAAATTCAATCAAAGAAGGGGTCCGCGATTATAGCCACGCATGATTTCCCGGGCAGATTCCGGGAAAGTGATTTCGCAAACTGCATAAATTCAAGGGTTTTTGACGGCTTGATTTGAGCTGAAACTCGTCCGTCGAGCCTGTGCGTCACCCCACCGGTGCGCCAATGGCCACCGTGCCGGCCGGCACCACGCCGCGCTTCATGAGGACGCTCCCCGACTCCAGCGTCCCCCCCGGCTCAATGATGGCGCCGTAGAAGACCACCGCGTTTTCTCCGGCATTGGCACCGGCGCCAATATGCACGCGGTCAATCTTGAGAATTCGGTCTTCAAAGCTGTGCGCCTGGAAGTGGCAGGCCACCGTGGCACCGTCAGCAAAGTGCAGCATGTCGGGATCCACAATCTGTGTGGCACCTGGCCCGATGAGAACATTGCGACCGATGTGCATCCCGGTGGCGCGCAGCGCGATGTTGAGAAGCGGTGTTCCTTCCACGCGAAGGAGCGCGGCGCGCGCGCTGAACCACCACAGCACGTAGAGGTAATCCCACCGACTGCACCAGGAACTCCAAAGACCATGTTGACCGGGTTGCACACGCCCAAGCAGTAGCCACTTAGCGGAAATGCCAAAGATGATCACGGCGAGCCACGTAGCCGCACTTGCAAGTGGAGCCCACACCAAGGCGCACCACCACACACTTGATGCCTCATGCGCAGTCTCCACGGCGGCGATCCATGCGATCCCCGAAATGAGCGCCGGTGCAGCGACGAGGCATCGCGCCGATTCCCAACTCCATCGTGAAACTTGTTGCCAGAAGCCTGGATCATGAGTGAGCCGCCGATCAACGTCCACCACTTCTCTGCGGTGTAGCAACATCGGCGGCACGCCAAACCAGCCTTGATCCTTCCCAGCATCATGCGGAGCGATGGTGCTGACGCCAATGAACATTCCATCGGGGTAACGCTTCTGCGCTGGAATGACGCAGTGATTACCAAGGAATGTTCCATCTCCAAGCGTGGTGTGTCCCACATGCACCATGCCGTCGTGGACAAACGGGCAGCACAGATATACGCCGTCAGCAAAGAAGGAATCGGTGCCGATGGAAACAGATTCTGGCAGCACATCAATGATGGTGCTCACTTCGCTACCGCGCCCAACCTGCATACCGGCGGCGCGCAGCCACATCGGCCAGAACAGCGTGCCACTGATCCATCGTCCCGCCGCTTCCACAGTGCCGGTTCGATTCCAGATCCAGAAGTATGTCCAGCTGTAGCGCGGATGGAATCCTGGCCGAATACCGCGGGTGAATCGCATTGCCAGCGCGGCATAGAGCAACCACAACACGATGCTGGCGGCGCTCCAAACGGAGGCCAGCGCTGCCGCATGCCACGTGATTTCCGGATGGGCAATCCAATCACTGACAGCTTGGTTATCGATAGTGATCAGTAGCAGCGCCAAGAGAATCGGAGGGACCAGTCCGGCCATGGCAAGTACGGCGCGCACAAACAGGAACACCGCGGTGTATGTCCATGGATTCCACCCAGCATGAAGGCGTGGCGTGACCTCTGCTTGCGAAGCAGTGGGCGCAGCCGGAACACCAGACCACCGTTCGCCCGGTGGAATATGCGTTCCTGCAAGCAGCACGCTGAGCGGCTCGATGGAAGCGCGCACTCCGAGCGAACTGCCGGGATGCAGGGTGGCGCGGATGCCGACGTGTGCGCCAGCGCCAACACGCACGCGGTCATGCACAATTTCGCCCTGATGCAAGTGACTAGTGAGCAATACGGCATCTTGCGCCAGCGTTGCACCATCACCAATCTCTACTAAGTCCCATCCGCCGCGCCGCATGTTCACGCCGCGATGGATGTGCACACGTCGACCGATGCGCGCGCCGAGTACTCGGTACGTCCAACTCACCAGTTCGGTACCTTCAATCAAACTCCACGGGATAGTGCTGGAAACTTGTTCAACCATCCACTCGCGTACAAACTGCGGGCTCCATGCCCGAACGCGACCCACGTGGTACCGATTGATGAGGACGCGCTTTGTTGCCAGCGTCATGAATACGCTGACTGGCAGCCACAATGCCGCAAGCACCATGAGTGCCAGCGGCGTGAGCCACACAGCATGCGCCACGCCGACGGCAGTCACGAGCGCAGGGAGTGCGTGGAACAGCAGTAGGTACGCGGCACACGCGGACGGAACGAAGCCAAATGCAACAATGAGCACTTGACCAATGGATCCGAGCAATGCGGTGCCGTGTTTGTTCTCTGGGCTCGCGTTGTTTGATGTGCCGTTTTTTGTCTGCAAATCGCGCTGTTTTGTGTTGCCATCCGTCATACGCGGCTGATCAAATCCCTGACGCTGAATCACGCGTGCTAGTCCAGCCGCTGTTGGCTCTGCGTAGATATCCCGCACGCCACTACTGACTGCGCATCCACGGCGCAGGCGGAGCAGGCAATCCACGGCACGCAGTGAATCGCCGCCGAGGTCAGTGAAGAAGTTAGCATCAGGCGCGGGCGCGTTGCTCATTCCAAGCGATGTGGCAAATGCAGCGCACACTCGTTCTTCGATGGAGCGTGAATGATCACCGCACACCGAATCCCAATGTTCCACCATACTTGGATCAATTGATTGAAAGCCGTCGGCAAGTGCCGCAGCCATCGCGCGTCGATCAATCTTTCCACTGACCAGTGTTGGTATTGCATCCACTGCGCGCACATGTGCCGGCACCATGTAGATGGGCAAGCGTTCGCGCACCCACGCGCTGAGCGTGCTCGTCATCGTTTCGCTATCAGTGACTGAGTGATTCGTCAGCACGACGCATGCGCCGAGTTTCGCATGTGCGCCATCGCCAACCACTGCGCATGCCGCATGAGTAACGCTGGGGTGTTCCATCAGGCACGCTTCGATCGCCGGCAGTTCCACGCGGTAGCCGCGCAGCTTCACTTGCCCGTCAGCCCGGCCGAGGTACTCAAGGTCACCGTTCGCCCGTGCGCGCACTCGATCACCGGTTCGGTAGATGCGTCCAAGCGCGGCATGCTCAACAAAGCGTTCGGCCGTCGTTTCGTGGAGATTTCGATATCCGCGCGCTAAGCCAATGCCGCGCATCCACAGTTCGCCTTCGGTTCCGTAGCCGACCACTTCGCCCGCATCGTTGAGGACAAACGCCTCGTTGCCGTCAACGGCCGTACCAATGTGCACCGGGACTCCCGGGTGCATGCGACCGCGCACCACTGTCACCGTGCATTCGGTTGGTCCGTAGCCATTCTCAAGCCACACATGCTGGCTCCACAAGTCAGAGAGGTCTTGCGGCAGTGCCTCGCCACCCACGTACAGAAGCCGCAGGTCGGGCAGCTCGCTGGGCGGATGTTCAACACCCATGGCGCGCAAGAGGGTTGGTGGTGGACAGAACACATTGATCCGCTCCGCGCGCATCCACGGAACAAGGTCTGGCCCAGATCGAACGCGTTCGTCATCGACTGGGACCAGTGTTGCACCAACCGCCAGCGCCATCCATGTTTCTTCGACACTTGAGTCATACGCATTGCTTGAGCATTGCGCCACGCGATCGCCAGGGCCAAGACCAAACCGAGCCATGTCGGAGCGCACCAAGCTTGCAATACTGGCGTGCTCAATCATGACGCCTTTGGGAGCGCCGGTAGTGCCGCTGGTGTAAATGAGGTAGGCCAGCGCAGTGTGGCGCGCGCGCGAAGAAGCGATGGGCGAGGCTGGTTCAGCAGAGGCGCGCGCCGCCGTCGCATGGGGTGTTGTTGCCAATCCCGCTTCGATCGCAGCGTTCACGTCCAGAAGCGGACACCCGCCCGCAAGTTCGCGCAGCCGAGCAGCCCCGTTCGTGTGACAGAGCACCGCGCGTGGCTGGGCATCGGCAATGACGGAGCGGATATGCCAATCAGGAAAGGCCTCATCCACGCAGCAAAACGCGCAATTCAGCCGCGATGCAGCCAATTGTGCGGCGTACACGTCCGGCGAATCGCGCGGCAACATGATGACAACAATGGATTGCGAAGCGGGGTCGGGCGGGCCCGGTACGACATCGATCGCTCCCGCAATGACGGACGCACGCTCATCCAGATCACGGTAGGTCAGTTGAATGCGCGCGCGCTCCCCGCGCGGTGGAATGTCAATAGCTATGCGATCGCCGTGAGCAGCGAGCGCGCGCTGAAAGATGGCATCAAGCGTTTCCATGCACCGCACGCGCCCGAAGGTGGGCTGCGACATGCGGCTCGCGTTGCGCGCGCTCCGCACTGGTCAGGTGCGCGTAGCCACGGATGGCGGCACCGCTACACGCGCCACATGCGCATTCAAAGGGCGCATCCATCGACCACTCGGTGGTGTTGTAATCGAAGGTCAGTTGTTCGTCCGCTTCGATGCGGCGCAGGGCACGCAACGTGCGACCGTCGATCCAGCAGTTCGGTGCGCAACTGTGATTGAGGAAACGCCAACGACAGCGGCGCAGGTCGTTTGCTTGCAAGACCTCAGCGAACGGATGCAAATGACTGTTCGGACCCATCTCAATGCTGTACAGCGTTGGCGTTGCGCCGATAGTTCCATCGAGCTCGGCGAGTGCGGTGCCGGGCTCGGCCGCTTTCAACGCGAAGAGTCCCATGCCGGTGGCTGCCGGATGGACGGTCACGCAGTCGTGTGCAACGGATGCAATGGTCATTCATGGAGCATAATGGCATTGCGGGTTGCACCGTGTCAACGAGTGTCGTCGGTGACCTGATCATTGCCAAAAAGCACACCGACCGCACCCAGTGGATGCGGTCGGTGGAAGGATCAGATCAGTGCCCGACTACACGTCGAGTGTCAGTTCGGGGTGAGCGTCGCGCTGACTTACGGGCATGGTCCCCATGCGCCAAGCAGCAGACCAAGGTCAGCGCCGGTGACTACGCCGTCAAGATTCAAGTCGCCCAGGCATCCAGGGGTGCCGCCGGGGCAGGCACCCCATGCGCCAAGCAAGAGTCCAAGGTCTGCACCGGTGACAACGCCGTCCAAGTTGAGGTCGCCAAGGCAGGACGCTGGCGGCTGGGCGGGGCCGTCGATGACGAGCGAACCACTCACTGCGCCGGAGGTAGAACTGAAACTACCAATTACCAAGTGGTAGGTCTGACCCGCCACGAGTTCTTGCGTGAGTGGAAGGCCCGTGTTCGTGGGATTGAGACCACTCGAGTAGGCGCCAGTGCACCCAGTGGAGCATGCGCAGTTGTCATCGTTGTAGGCGATGGACGCCATAGTTCCCGCACCAGGACACACGGCGCTGAGGGCCATTTTGGTGTCATTCACTGAGCCGCACACGCTGAAGGTGTACGCACCCGTGACGGCCGGAGTGAACTTGGACCATGCAGTGTTGTAGATAATGCTAGTCGTAGTGCCAGTGGCGTTCGTGCCGACCGTCTGGTTGCCCGTGAAGGCGATATTAGTAAACGGACTGCTACCGAATGCCACTGCCGGAGCTGCGTTGCAGTCCGGGGTTGGTGGCGGGGTCACCGCTACAGTGAGCGGAGAAGGCAGTACTGCGCCGGAGGATGAGCCGCCGATCACAATGTAATACGTCTGCGCCGCAGTGGCATTCAGCACCACGCTTGACGACGTGCCGCATGAATTGTCGTTGCAGGTAATGACTGCCGAGCCAGCAGCGCACCCATCCAAGATCGCCATACGCGTATCGGCACTGCTTGCGCAGGTGTCGATGGTGAACGCGCCGGTGAATGGGGCGACAAACTTGAAGTAGTTGGCGTGATACGCGACGAATCCGCATCCGCCAGCAACCGGCAAGTCAGTAGACGTCGTCTGGTTGAGCGGTAGGTTGTTGATGCCGGCAGACGCGACTGGGTTGAATGGAGCGCACGGGTCGTACGCAGGCGGCGGACCTCCTTGGCTTCCCGCATTGATCGGAAGTCCCGCAATATTTTCCCATGCATAGTCAACAATCGTGCGGGTCATTGAAGTTCCCGAGCTGCCAGCGGCGCCCATGGCGAATCGCATCCAGCCGTAGTGCGTCAGCCCATCGGCGGCAATAAACTTGAAGCCGATGATGTTGTTAGCGCTGTACTGCCAGTTACCAGCGGCGGCGCCGAAGGTGACAGCGGTGGTTGCAGTGTTGTACGAACTAGCAGATGTAACTGGTGTATTGAGCGCCACATTGCCGGCTGCGCCAGTGGTTACTCCCGGGTAGCGAATCTGTCCGCCGCCGGTCGAGTTGAAGAAGTTCATGCCGCCGGCGGTCGAGTAGGGATTCACGTCCCATCCCGGAACGCCG
>CALQCP020000131.1 GCA_943329105.2 Chitinophaga pinensis
GTGACACGCTCGCGGTGGGAGTGCATTTGGACGACGTGGGCGCGATCACCAACCAAGGGAGCGTGCGGGTGTTTGTCCGCAGCGGTACGTCGTGGAGCGCGCAGGCGACGTTGACTGCCTCTGATGGCGCGTTCGCTGACCTGTTTGGATATCCGGTCTCGCTGTCCGGTGACACGCTCGCGGTGGGAGTGTCGAACGACGACGTGGGCGCGAACACCTCCCAAGGGAGCGTGCGGGTGTTTGTCCGCAGCGGTACGTCGTGGAGCGCGCAGGCGACGTTGACTGCCTCTGACGGCGCGGCGAGTGATGACCTGTTTGGATATTCGGTCTCGCTGTCCGGTGACACGCTCGCGGTGGGAGTGCCAAACGACGACGTGGGCGCGAACAGCAACCAGGGCAGCGTCCGCATCTTCGGCAACTACCGCGTCTTCAATGCCACCCGGAACACCGGCTACGACAGCCTGGTGTCCGCAACTTCTGCGGGCTATGCCGGCGACCGGCTGCTCGCGGGCGCACCGGCGTTCGCGGAGGTCGACGGCATCGTCGATTCCTCCTCGAAGCGCTTCACCTTCGTCGGCCTCGAGCCGCTCACGCTCCCGTCGACGGCGCTGATGCAGGTGGCCACCGGCACGGTGTTCGAGAAGTCGCCGGACGTTGCCGCCGCCGGCCTGACGATCGCCGGCAAGCTGGTCGCACCGAGCGCGGGCACGCTAACCTTCGAGCAGCTCTCGGTTTCTTCCGGCGGCCAGTTCCTGCAGCGCAACAGCACGGTGCTGGTGAACCAGGCGCTTGCGAGCCAATCGGGCGGCGTGTGCTACCTGCAGGGGCCGGTGCTGGCGGAGACGGTCTCGACCGCGGTGGGCGGCCAGAACCGCGTGGCGGGCGACACGGACGTCTTCGCCAACTACACCAACGCCGGGTCCACGGTGATCCAGCGCGGCATCCTCTACATCTACGGCTCGCTGACGAACACGGGCACGATGACGGGCGATTTCAACAACGGCCTGCTTCCACCGACCCCCGGTGACGGGTACTCGATCGGCGGCGACTACGTGGTGTCGGCGTCCTCGTCGATCGTGCTGCCCGACCCCGTGTGGTGGCTACGCGTGGGCGGCGACTTCAACGTGGCCATCGACGATGCGTCGCGCTTCGTGATGGACCAGGCGACGCTCGAACTGACGGGAATCAGCGACGCGCCGACGCAGGCCGTGGAGGTGATCGCGGCGGACCTCGGCCCGGTGAATGCCGGCTTCTCGACGTCGAATTTCCTGCTCGGCGCGCTGCGCATCCGGGCCGGCGCCACGGTGCACCTGGTGGACGCGCACGACAACGCGCCGGGCGCGGGGAACGAGGCCATCTACGTGAATTCCCTGGTGGTTCCCGCCGGCGCGACGCTCGTGACCAATGGGTTCAAGGTCTACACGCGCGCGGCGACGATCGGCGGCAGCGTGTCCAACCTCGCGGACGTCGTGGTGGTGCCCGGCACGCCGCCGTGCATCGCCGATCTGTACGTCGACGGCATCGTGAACGGCGCGGACCTGGGCATCGTCCTCGCAAACTGGGGTGCGTGCGGTGCGGGCACCTGCGCCTCAGACCTCAACGGCGACGGACAGGTGAACGGCGCGGACCTCGGCATCGTGCTCTCGGGCTGGGGCTTGTGCGCGGATTGACGGCGGGCGGGGCCAGGGGTGGCCGGTGCACCCTTGGCCCCGCCGTCGACGTGCTCGCTGCCGCCGTCCGCGCCGCTTAGCGGTATCGCCGCCGGGTAACGCGGCATGCAATCGCCGCGGCGATGGTCAGTGCGCCGCCCGGCACGGGGACCATTGTTCCTTCGAGCATGTACGCCATGTTCACCGGCCGCTGCAGCGCATTCCCCGGAACGCCGAACCCGCCGCCGGGATTGGCCTGCCAGCTGACGCCGTCGCCGATGTCTGAGATGACCACGCCGATCTGTCCGTTCGACCCCGGGTTCACCGCTTGCAGCGACATCCAGTACGAGCCCGCCGCCAGTTCGATGGCCTGCGGAAGCGAGAGGTCGACGCGTACCCCGGTGCCGAACACCCCGTACGAGGCCGGCACACCGAGCGATGCAACCGCAAGCGCGGCACCGGCGCCGAGCGCGGCCTGTTGCGGCGACTGGTAGATGCGCAGCTCGAATCCCTGGATGCCGGCGAACGACCCGAACGAACCGTACCCCGCGATCACCGCAGAGACGGACTCGATTCGAAATGCCGAGCTCATCGAGAAGTCATCGAGCGCCAGCAGCTCGAACTGCGGCTCTCCGGGGAAGATCTGGGAACCGTAGCGGTAGAAGCCCTCGGGGCCCGACGTGGGCAGGTTCGTCGGGGCGCCGATCTGGTCGAAGATCACCTCGGCAAGCGCGCATGGGGCGAATGACAGCGCAGCCATGGATACGAATGAGAGCTTGAAGTCCACGGAAGCACACCTCGGAAGGGAAGGGAGCGGAACCAGGCTGGCCGGTTCGCGTAAAATGTCAGGAAGCCAGATTCTGCACCGCGGCGGCGAGGAAGCAAGCTAAATCTTGGGCAATCGGTGGCTGCGGACGGTGGTCGGGACCGCGGTGGAGTACAGGAAAATCGCTCCGGAATTTCTGCGCGGAGCGCGGCGACCGGGCGCTGCGCGCCCCACCACCGGTTTCGCAGGAATAGGGCGGAAATGAGAACGCGAGGCCATTGCTGGCCTCGCGTGTCTTGAGTCGGGCTGGCGGGATTTGACGCCCGCCCCGCGGGCGCCGACTCACGCGCGGGCTGACGCGCAGCGTCAGAACGCAGCGACGCAGCGCAGCTGCGGCGCCCAGACCGACCCCGGAACGACAAAGCGGAAGGCGCTTGGGCCTTCCGCTTTAGAGTGAGGAGTCGGGCTGGCGGGATTTGAACCCACGACCTTTTGACCCCCAGTCAAACGCGCTACCAAACTGCGCTACAGCCCGAGATAAGGCTTACGAGTGTAGCGGAGAATGCCGCACCACAACTCGTGTGGCGCGAACAAATAACTCAACTACCTCAAAGGGCGTAGCTCAGCACGTATTCAAGCACGTATTCAAGCGCACAGTTCACCGCGCATTCAAGCGCGACGGCGGCGCGTCATCACGCCAGCGAGCGCAAGTAGGGCAAGTGCGCCCGGCCCGGGCATCGCCGCGCCCATCAGGTTGGACGTGAGTTTCTCAGAGACAGTTCCACTGCCGCTGGTGATTCCCTTGAGGTGCGCCACGAAGTCCCACTGGTTTGCACCGTTGAACACCGAAGCACTGTTGACCGCCGCCAGGCTTGCCGCAGCGCCACTTACTGAGAATGTCCATGACCCCGACGCTCCTTGCGCCAGGCCGGCATTCCCTCCTCCACCGCCGTTGAATGAGCCAGTGGCGCTCGAGCCCCAGTCAAAGTCCCCAAACGGCGTGGCCTTGAGGCCATTGCCGGTGAGTTGACTGAACTGGCTCGGTGCCGAAGTCTGCGTCACAACGAAACTGGAGTCTTGCATACCGACGACGAAAGCCGACAGGTAGGAAACGACCGACGACGTATTGGTCAGGTTCACAGCGATCGTCGCCGTGCTACCGCTTGTGTACGACCAGGCAATTGTTCCCTGATACGCGGCGCCGTAACTCGTACCAGAGCCGACACCGGAGGCGCTATCGACATACACATTGACCATTCCGGCGTTCGCCGCGAAAGAAACAGACAACGACGCAGCGAACGATGCAAACGTGATAACGGATAGCTTCATTGAGAACTCTAAATGCTTGTTCTATGGCGTCGGGAAACGCGAATAGAAATGAGGGAAAGGACGCCTTGAGGGCGTCATAAAGGATTAGATTCACATTAATGTCACGAACGGACTGAAAGGCAACCAATTAAGACATTGTTTTTGAACGAATGACCCTGTCAACGGAATGCCGACCAACGGACAGCGGCAACCGCCGCCTCGCGGCAATTGCGAACCGCAGATAATCCATGCCAAATCTGCTCAGAACGGGACCAGCAACCCAACCTGCCCGCCGTACCGCTGCTTATCCGTCATGGCTGCTCCGTCGAATGCGATGTACGCGGTGATACCCTTGATCGTGGCAAATTGAACGCCCGCTTGGAAGTTGGCGCCGTACCGATCTTCTGGCGAACTAGCCATCTTGGTCGGTTCGCCAAGATTGAAGTCACTGGTGTAGGTCGGCGTCCATCCAGAGCCAACCGGAATCTGCGCAATGAAGCCCGCACCGATGTACGGCGTCAGAATGTCGCTACCGATCTTGAACTCCTGCAGCAAGCGCGTGCCGACCGTGGGTTGCCACTGATTGGCACTCTGTGAGTCAACCTGCAGATTCAAACTTTCGGCACCATCTTCGTTGTATGAACCGCCCCAATACTGCGCCCATGCCACGCCGACATACGGCTGCAACGTGGTCTCATCATTCACCTTCAGATTCAAGCCCGCTTCGCCACCGAAGGAGAGCGACCACGCGTCGTTGGACGATGTGGCGGTACGGTTCAGGCCGATCGTTTCAATCTCGACGTTCCGCGTTCGATTAATGTCGTTGTAACCACCCATGCCGAAGCCAGAGATGTAACTACCACCACCCGCGGGTACCCAGCTTCCGTAGATGCCACCCATAACGGTGGTTACATTTTCATACTGCGATCCGTAAGCGGTATCCATGGTGATCTGGCCTGGTCCAAGACCGGCGAAACCACCGATGATGCCGCCGCCGTCAACGGCCCAGTCCATACCCACCAGCGCCGCACCGATCGATGCGTCATAGCCGCAATCGGTGCACGGATCGCCGTCAACATTTTCCCAAAATCCGTAGCCACGGGTCCACGCACGGGCGCCCTCATCAGGGGTTGGACCGTTGAGCGGCGCTCCGAATCCTTCTTGCACTTGCGGTGCTTGGCCACCACTTGCATCGGCGGCTTTCACGGCTGCCGAACCAATGGCGCCGTCGCGCATCTGCATCAGGCGCAGCATGGCGGTCTGACCAGCCATGAAGTTGGAGTCCATGACCACGCTGGGCGTGGCGTAGGGGTTGCGCTGTTGAGTGGCGGCGTAACTGGCCGGCAGCTCTTCCGGCTGAACAAGGAGAAGGAAGCGGCTTGCGATGTCACTCGCATCAGCGTTGCCGACGGCCTGCACAAGGCGGAGTCGGTCATACAACTCATTGATTTCCTCGCCGGTGACCGTACCGCACGGCGTTTTGAGCAACTCGTAAGGTGGAACATCCAACCCCGTCATGGAAATGGTGGCCCCAGTCGTATTGAACACCGTGGTGATCGTTGCCAAGCCATAGGTGACTGAACCATTCACTGCCAGAGTAAGCGCTTCTGTGTCGCCAGTGCTTGGATCAAAGAGCAACAGCATTGCCGACGTGAATTCACCGCTACCAGCACCCGGCGATGAAATGATGCGCCAGGTCTTGGTAACGCCGACACCAGGAACAAGGACGCCCGGGGCGAGATCTGAGTTATGAACTGCAACAAGTGCTCCATTCATGGCAGCGCTCCCGGTAACCACCACCCGATCAGACTCACGCTGATCCAGGGCACTCTCCGTCAAGAACACGTTCGCCTGCAGTGTTGCGGCAGCGGCGAGTGAGAGGTTTCCATTGACATTCAGTGTGCCGGCTCGACTCGGATCACCACCACTGGCGATCAACGTTGCGTCATCGATCCCGAGATTGCCATTGATGACCCCGGTGGCATTGAGAAACGACCCGCCGCGGGCAGTCACCGAACTACCGATGGTCCTGCCCTCCATGGTGAATTCCGTGTCGTTGATGTCCAGTCCACCCAACAGCGCGGATGCATCACCGTTGAAATTCATGGTGAGGCCGCGCACTTCTAAGGAATCAGTCGCGGCGGAAGTAATGGCGGTGTTCCACTCAAGCGTGGAGTTCGTATCGCTGTACACCGTGGCGTCACCGAGGACTGCCAAATCTTGGCCTGCTGCGCTGCTGAAGTCGATATCAAAGCGCACCGATGCAGTCCCGATGCGGACTCCGGCATCGCCAACGGCACCAGTACCGCCGACAGCAACCGTTCCGTCTTGCACATCAAGCGTGCCGCCGTAACTACCTGCAAGGTTGAGTACCAACGTACCCGTGCCGAGTTTCACCACGTCATTGGTGCCGACATCAAAGATCGTGCCTGCAACCGTCAGCGTTCCTGGCGCAATGTCAAGCGTGACATCAGCGTTGTCAGCCCGAACATCGCGCGTCAGCGTGTCGGTACCGCCACCAAGATCAACTGCAAGGATGGGCGTTCCCACTCCTGACCCGTCGCCAAAGATGATCTCGCCGGCTCCGAGTTGATCACTCGAAGTGATCGCAAGCGCGCCATCTTCAATAGTGGTGTCACCGGAATAGGTGCTTGCCTCCGTCAAGGTCAGCGTTCCGATGCCGCGCTTTACCAAGCTGGCGGTACCGCGGTACTGACTGGCAACCAGACTGGTGGTGAGGTCCGTGATGCTGCCCGAATACTGCTGATTACTTGCAATATCAAAGGTCACCGCTGCCGCGGAACTGATGTCGGCTTCAATGATTCCATCAGTACCGCCGAAGGTCGATTGCAGGAAGTCCGTATCCGTTACAACCATGTCGGAAATGATTCCGTAGTTGTAAACCTGCTGCCGAGGATCACCACTGACGTGACTGAGTTGGTACGCAAGCCCCGGTGCCAAGATGTCA
>CALQCP020000132.1 GCA_943329105.2 Chitinophaga pinensis
GCACGGCGAAGTTCAAGGATGTTTCGCTCAAGATCCGTCCGCAATGCACGCAAGGCGCGTACGCGCTCATTATTCCGTTGCGCTGGATCAGTCACTACCCGCGCAATCATCATGTCGATTCGCTCCACCGGATCTTCGGTGGCCAAGAGTGCTTCGTTGCGAGCGAGGTCGGGATTACCGGGGTACTTGTCCAGTGTTTTACGCAACAGCACCAACGCAGCGGCCTTGTCGCCAGACTCCTGCTCAACCAAGACCTGCGCGTACATCGCCTGCAAAGATCCATCAGATGACTTTACCCACGCTGCTGCAAGTTCACGGGCGCGCGGGAAGTCCTTGGAACGCATGGCGGCTTCCAATCCGGCAATCTCCGGAGCTGCCTCCGTACGACCGCCTTCGGCTCGACTACGAACATCCTGCGCCATGCGTGCATACTGTTCCTGCTCAGGAAATGCCTTGGCAAGTGCCTCATAGAGGCTTGCTGCTTCAGCAAACCGCCCCAGTTTAGTTGCAATTTCTGCGCGCTGACTAGCCAAGCGGAGATCAGATGGGTACGCGTCCGAACCCTTAGTCACAGTCTGCATGGCAAGTCCAAGATCGCCTTGGGCACCGGAAACGATGGTTGCCCAGAGGAACGCATCGGCTGGCGGCTGTGGCACCTTGGTGAAATACAGTTCCCACTTTTTGGCTGCTCCATTCAAATCCATGCGCGACTGCAAGATCTTTGCGTCTGCTGCGATCATCCCGGGAGCAGTTTCATCATTCTGAAGGGCTTCTAACAAATTGGCTCGAAGCTCCACAAGCTCCTTATCAAGTTTCGCTTTTTGAGCAGGGTCGGCACCACGTAAGATCTGCACAATGGCCGCCTCAAGAAGCACTTGCAGTGCACGGGCACGGGTGTCCGACTGAATACTTGCCATTAAACCGGTTGGCAAACGCGGCTGATCGAGAATGCGGCGTGCCGCTACTTGGGTGCGGTCGAATCCCTTTTCGGCATCACCGGATTTGCTGACATATTCAAGATCGAGCCCGGCCGTGATCAAATCTGTTGGATGGTTTGCCAGCCAATCTTCGAGAAGCTTGGCGCCAGCATCAATGCCCTTTGCATCAACAAGTCGACTCGCCACAGCACGCACTGCCGACCCGCGACCGGTAGCAAGCGCCGCTTCTGACGCCTTGGCGCATGCAGCATCAAGCTTCGCCGTATCAACCTTGCTGCGGTCCATGCGGTTTCCGATACGCGCATCAAGGAGTACGCGCTCAAGATCCGCGGATGCAACCACTTCCTGTGCTAGCAAGTCATTCGGCTCTACCGCTGCGCGCATATCAGCGATGGACTTATCCAAGAGCTCCAAGCGCCGCGATGCTGCCTGTGTTTGACCCGCGCCACGTAGCCGGGCAACATCCGCCGTGCGCATCGAGACCAGTGCACTCCACGCGCGGTAACTCTTCGGTGCTACTTTCAAGAAAGCTTCGAGCTGCTTCTCCAGATCGGTGCGTTCGCCGGGCGTCAGTACTTGCTCACGTTGCGCACGCGCAAACAAGACGATCTCCTCGGCCGTCTTCATGCCGTCGCTTCCCGGAGCCATGACATCTTTCATTTCCTTGCCGGCGGTCTCGATAGCAATCCAGCCGTCACCACGGGCGTACAGCTCCGTTTGATCTTCAAGCGCAGCAATCAGAATCTTCCACTGCTCTGGGTCACCAGGCTGCGCGCTCGTGTGCCGACGCTTCAACTCCATCATCGTTCGGTAGTCCTCCAGCGACTGCGCCGGAGTGTCGGCGGTGACTTTGCTGAGCGCCTCTTCCATCTTCTCGATGTAGCGCACTACGTCAGGCTTCTTGCTCACTGCGCGGCCATACATCGCAAATGCCTCGCGGGCTTTGCCCTGTGCCATCAGTTCGTCACCGGCGCGAATGTGCCGATCTGCGTTCTTCAGCCACAACTGGTTCACCAGAATGACTGCAACCAATAGAAGAACAGCGGCCAAAGAAAATCCGCCGACGACGAAAATGAATTTACGGTTGAGCTTGCTTGCCATCGATCAATCCTTGCGTTCCGGCCGTGCTGTGGTGCGTTCCATCGACGGCCAGTCGGGGAGGCACCGCATCAAGGGCGGCAGAAGTTGCGTGAGAAAATCCTCGGCATTCGCCTGGAAGGAGAGGGCCGAGGGAGTGTTGCCCAATGGGTAACGGGCTGAGAGCTGCACTTTGCAGTAGTAAGCGAAACGATCGGTGAGGTTGAACGCCAGCGCACGAACACCAAAGGTGCTAGCGGTGGATCGACCATTGGCAATGAACATGTAGCCGCCCAGTTGCTCCATGCGCGGATTACGCGGGTCTTGAAACGTGGAAACGGTCATCGCAAATTCACCAACCGGTAAGGTGACTTGTTCTTCGATGCGCGTCACCGGGTCAACCAGTTTCGCCATCGGGTAGCGCGCGCCAGTAGCGCCATTCACCGGCGCATCGGCCGCAACGTTGGCCAGTATCGGCAGCGACAGTCCCATGGTGATCGGGTCACCCAATTGCACTAGGCCGCCTGCTCCCCAGCAACGCTCTGGGATGTGCGGGACCGTATCAATCATGCCCGTGTAGTACGCCAAGTGCAGCGAGATGATGCCCTTGGCAGGATCGCCATCAATGGCGTAGGAACGCGTCAGGTACTTCTCCGTACCGAGCGACTCCACCATGGCCGCATCCATTTGTTGGTCTTCGCCAATGCGTTGCCAGTGACCCAATACCGTCGGAATTGCGCCTAGGTCAGTGCGCAGTGGAACCGGTTCCTTCTTGAGATATACATCTAGCGCCTGCATACCGATGCGGAGTCCAAGTCCACCAACCGCAAGCGTCGCTAACAACGCGAAGTACACCGACTTCACCTTGGGCTGAAAGTGAATCATGATTTCACTCCAGTGCGCGGTGCTGTTGGCGTCTGACCTTCATCCACCAAATTGCGGATCACCCACATCACGCCAAGGAACAAGAGGAATGCCGGAAGCAGCCAGACCAGCCCCACCATGCTGTGAAATTCGCCTGTACTAAAGTTTGCATCAACCATGGAGAGCATGCCCAGCGATGCAACCCGGAGTACGTTGACAAAGAGCGAGATGGGAACGCCCGCCACAACCAGCAGCACGCGTTGCCACCAGCGCGGCAGGCCGAGTGCAGCCAGCGCAACACCGATCGCCAAGAATGCCATGAGCGTGCGCATTCCAGAGCATGCTTCAGCAACATTGAGTGGATGCGTGGTTCCGTCGGACATGTGCACGGTGAGGACGTTTCCCACGCGGTCCGTGTCAATACCCACCGTGTTCAACAGAATGTCTGCGCCGATCGCGCTCCAATCCTGTAAGCGCTCCGTGACGCGTGACATGACGCGTTCGGAGATGGTCTGTCCAAAGACCCACCAGTACGCCCATGGGAACCAAAGCCAACGGAATGAGGCGGTGCCGAACACCGCAAGCAGGCAGCCCAGCAGCGCAAAGGCGACCCCGACGCCGCGCACGTTGTGATGCTGAATCGCTGGCGGACCGAACGCGGACGCGGAGTAAATGGCCAAGCCCACAAACAGCAGTAAGAACGCAGCCCATGACGGTGCAAACCGCCGCACCGCAAGCTTCTCACGCTGTACATACACAAAGTAACCCGCGATCAGCGGGATCAAGAGCGTGTGACCCCAGTCCTGCACCTGGGTGGTCGCTTGGACAAACTGGTAGCGGAAGAACTCAAAGAACGTGCCCACGAACGCAGCTACAAAGAGCGCGCCCCAGGCGATTGCCGCACGATCTGACAGGTCCAATGCGCCAACGCCAACACCCACCGCGCCAGACGCGGCATTACGAGGTTGGGGAGTGTTCGCCGCGCTGCTTGTCATGCAAGGATCCAGGCTCCGACTTCATTCCGAGGATCTGTGCCAGCGTTCCTACGCCCGCCCTCGTATCTGGTTCGCCAATTCTGACAAATCACTGCTGCTGGGTGTACGGAGGAGGTCCGAATACATCGTTTCCGAAGTTGCGGTCGATGAGAAATCCGAAGCCGTAGGTCATTCGGAACCCGTTGCGGATGACTGCGAGCGGGGTGGCAAAGAAGTTCGTACCGATGATGACGTGATCATCTGAACGCATCACAATATCTGGCTCCGCCTTGTTGCGGATGGCGGCCAGGTTGACGCGTAGTGCCGCTTCGCGATCGGGAGCGATCTTGCGAATCAGGTCCACACGCTGAGGAATGGCAATCTGCCCGAGTCCACCGGCAGCGGTGACGAGGCGACTGAGCGTCAGTTCACCAATCGGTGGCAAGTTGTAGACGCCGGGACGCGCCACTTCACCATCGATGTAAACGACGCCAATATCACTCTCAACATGGATCTTGTCGCCAGGACGAATGAGAACGTTCTGCGTCAAATCGCCCTTCTGCAACTTCTCCCAGTCAATGATGATGACGCGCGTCTTACGACCATTGGGGAGACGGAAATTCACCGCCTGCTTCAGTGCGCGACCGTCCGAGGTTGCTGCTGCACCGCCGGTGAGTGCGCCGTTGGGCGAATTTGGCGCCGCGAGGTTGGTGTCGGGGCCGATGGGTCCGCTGTTTCCAGCAGGAACATAGACCCACTCTTGCTTCTGAGTATCGAACACGTAGCGCGCCTCGGTGGCGCTCTGTTGTGTCGGCGGCGTTTGCACGGCGGTATCCGAATGGGGAACTGATGTTTCAGCGACCCGTGGAGCTTCAAGTTGATCCACGTCCACCACCATTGATGGCGAGCGCAGCGCGCCCGGGCTTGCTGGCGTGGCTGGATTCGAAGCGGGAGCGAGCGGCTCGATTGGCTGGCTTGGATCGGAGGGCGCAGCGCTTGGTGCGGTGCTGGGTGCAGCGCCGGGCGCCGCAGTAGCCGGAGCCTGAATCTGCTTCAGTAAGTCATCCACACTCGGCGGTGGTTCGGCAGGTATTGCCGGCGCGGATGGCGACGACGCATTCGGCGTGGTACTCGGCTTTCCTGCAGCAGTACCAGCAGCGGTGGCAGGAGCTGTCCCGCCGGCTGACATCTCCTTCGCTGCGCTTTCATCAAGCTTCAGGGTGCGCACAACGCGAACGCGGCGAACGCCTTGATTGGCTCCACCCGCAAGCGCCACGGCTTGCTCAATGTCAAAGTCGGGACGCGAGAGCGAATACACGCCGGCATTGCGCACTTCGCCGTCAACCATAAACGTGAAGGCTCGGCCCTCAAGGATGGTGACGTCAACGCGTGGATCGCGAATGATCGGCCGAAGTTTTTCGGTGATCGCCGCAACCAGGTCGGTCTGCGACATTCCTGCGGCTTGGATCGAACCAACAATTGGCAGCAAGATCTTGCCGGACTGATCGATGGTGCGCTTGAACTGCTCTGGCTTGTCCACCTGAAACAGGTCATTGATTTGCACATCAATGCCGTCACCTGCCGCGAAGATGTACTCCGGGGACCCAGCAACCAAGTCGGTTGCAGTCGGCGGACCCATCTCGGTAGCAAAGGCGTCTTCATCAACTTCAATCACATCGATCTTGCGGAGGATGGGAATGGACGTGGGCGTGTGCTCAAAGTAACCGGTTCGACTTGGATCCATCCAGCTGTCGTAATCACAGCCTGTCAGCGTGACAGCAAGCAGCAAACCAAGTGCCCACGGCAGTCGAGCGTAAGCACGCACGGCGGGGCAATCTGAACGGGTTGGCTGTGCAGTCCGGACCAAAATCATGTGACAGAACCTCTTCGGAGGAAGGCCGGGCTAAACATCGCCGACCGAATCGATACCACTCGTACCGCCCGAGTAAATAAGTCGGGCGAACGCTTGGGCTATCGGCAAGCACCGTAGGGTACCTTCACCTCCATCTTTGACGATTATTGAAGTACCCCCCCGAACAAACTTCTAACCTGAAATCGTCTGCTCGAGAACGGCCATCCGAACCGCCACCCCATGAGTCACCTGGCGAAGGATTTGACTGCGGCGGCGGTCGTCAGCCACGTCGTCATCGACCTCCACACCACGATTCACTGGTCCGGGGTGCATCACAATGCAGTGCGAGGGCAATCGACTGGCCCGATCGCGGGTGAGCCCGTATTGCAGCCGATAATCAGAGGCTATCGCCCCCCCGGCGGCACGTTCTACCTGGACGCGGAGCATCACGATCGCATCAAGATCATGTAAATTAGACTCAAGATCATGTGAGATCGCTACACGTTCGTGATATTTCGCCACTGTTGCAAAGCCGCGTGGCAGCAGCGTTGGTGGCCCAATCAGGCGTACGTTCGCCCCGAGGGTCGTCAGTGCGTGGAGCGCGCTCCGGGCGACACGACTATTGGCAATATCGCCCACGATCGCAACATTTGCCCCCTTAATCGCGCCTAATGCCTTCCGAATCGTCAAGCAATCCAAGAGGCCCTGAGTGGGATGCTCATGGCGGCCATCCCCGGCATTAATAACGGTGCACTGAACGTGCCGCGCCAGTTGATTGGGGCCGCCAGAAAGATTGGTGCGAACGATGATGGCGTCGACCCCCAGCGCCTCAACGTTCAGGGCGGTATCTAAGAATGTCTCGCCCTTACTGGTGCTGGAGCCCGAACCCTGAAGCGCAATCGCCCGGGCTCCGAGCCTGGCAGCGGCCGCCTCAAAGCTCAAGCGCGTCCGAGTGGAGTCTTCAAA
>CALQCP020000133.1 GCA_943329105.2 Chitinophaga pinensis
CCCGAACTTTCAAGTGTTACGCATTCCGTACGCCGCGTTGGTGGCCAACCCAGCCGCGTTCGTGCCGCAGATCAATGCGTTCCTTGGGGGCATGCTCAACGAGCAGCTGATGTGCGCCGCGGTTGACCCAAGTTTGCATCGCAACAAGGCGTGAACATCGGCGGCGGCTGGATCATCGCAGCGCATCACCTACTTACTTTCACGCGGCGCCTGCTTGTCTCCGCGCTGTCCTTTCCTCCCGCCACCATCGGTTGGTTTCTCACCACGTTCAAGCGCGGCGACTGGCTGCTCACCAAGACCCGCGCGAACATGTTCCTTGAGTACGGCAAGCATGGCTGCCACGCGATCGGGCTGCTCAGCGGACAGGTCTTTCGATTCAGTGCGATCCTTTGCAAGATCAAAGAGTTGCACCTGTTTGGTGTCCCAGTAATAGAGGATCTTGAAATCGCCCTGGCGCATGGCGCTCTGCGGGTGCTCGACCTCCACTCCCATATGCCACACCATGCGATCGATCGGACGGGTCACCTGCGCCGTTGCGGCCGATGAAGTCAGTACGTTCTTCCAACTACCACCCTCTACACCTGCGGGCGCCGCGGTGCCAGCGACTGCCAGGTCAAGCACGGTCGGCAGCAGGTCGTACGAAACCACCGGCTCATTGCAGTACTCGCCTGCACGCACACCAGGCCCCGTCACAATCAGTGGAACGCGAATTCCGCCCTCCCACAGATTCCCCTTTCCACCCTTCAGGATTTCCGTGCGACCGCCATTGTCAGACATGTAAATGACATAGGTGTTCTTGGCGATTCCAAGCGCTTCAAGATCCTTGAGTATTGCGCCAACACATGTATCAAGATCCTCTGCCATCGCTGCACTCACCGCGCGATCAGCGCCACCCTTCGGGCCTTTGCCGCCCTTTGCATCGGCAGCACCCGCGCCCTCATACTTCTTGAGCGTCTCTACAAGCGCCTGCGGCTTCTGGTGCACCGCGTAGTACGAAAGTTGCATGTAGAAGGGATGCCCATCCTTCACCTGTTGCTCCATGAATGCATGAGCGCGCTTGGTGATTCCAAACGACTGCTTGGGGTCAGCTGGATCCTTGCTATCGCCAGTTTCATTCTGGGTAATCCCATCACTCAGGTCATAGCCCATGGATGCTGGCGTTTGCGACCACTGCCACTTCCCAAAGTGTGCGGCGTGATATTCGGGGCGCAAGCGCTTCAACGAATTCGCAAGTGAATCCGCTACCGGTGCAGCCCACGTACGCACTGACTTGGAAGTTGCATTCAGCGAGGTTGTGGTTCGCCCACAAATGATTGAAGCGCGCGAACACTCGCACTTTGGATGCGCCGCATACGCCTGCGAAAAAGTCACGCCGCGGTCGGCCAGCTTCTGCGTATTGGGCGTGTGAGTTGTACGGCTCTTACTTGCATCATCCCCGGCAATCATGCGAACGGAAAGCCCGTTCCATGCCTGGTCGTCGGCCAAAATAAACACAAAGTTCGGCAGCCCGGGCGCGGGCGCCGGAGCCTTCACGGGAGCCACGCCGAGCGGCGGGGTTGCACTGCGCTGGACCCCACCAGCTGCCATCAACGCGATCGCGCATCCAGCACCAATACCCATTGCACCCACGCGAGCGAACCGATTGACCATGTTTCCCAAACGCAGCATGCAGATCCTCATTGCCCCCGATTAAGAAGCCCGGAGTCGGGGTGACCCACAAATTTCCCCTCCGAGGACCTCAGAACCCCATTTACCCCACGAAATCGTTCCCCACCCGGGTCAAGCAATTCACCGATAGAAAACATTCCGGACACTAAAAACTTGTTCAGAACTGAACTTGCGCTACCTTGACGGGAGATGGGTGCTTCGCGGGCGCTGTCGCTGCCATGGAAGATCTACCACCCTACAGAGATCGTGTGGGACGATGCAGTGTTCGCCCCAGTTGTGTGAAACTAGTCCACTTTTAATTGGAGCCCCGCATTTCATGATCGCATTCTTAACACGCCTGAAGCCCATCGCCGCCCTCGCCGCGTTGGCAATGACTGGAATCGCCACAGCCGCTGATGTGAACATGGCTGGTTGGGTCACCTACGGCGGCATCGCCGTTACCACCAACAGTTCCACCACCATCGCCGTCCCCGCCGGCGTCACTGGCGTTTCTGCCATGAGTTTCAACAACCTCAGCTTTAACGCCATCAACGGCAGTTACCAAAGCGAGTTCAAGATCCGCGTCGAAGTTGCGGGCTCAACCACCGCCTTCTGGACCATCCAACCATCGACCACCGCTGCGGGCGGCACCTTCACCGGCTCCGGCTCGGGCACCACCTACGGTGGCGCTCCCTTCACCATTCCAGCCGGCACGACCTCGCTGAAAGTCTTCGTCTACGAGTCGTACGACGACGGTGGCGCCGCCACCCAAGATGCTGCCGTCACCAGCGGCACGCTCACCGTCACTTTCGGCAACCCACCACCGCCGTTTGACGCATGCACCGGTGCAACCACCGGTACCCTCGGCGTCAATACGCTGCCGATGAGCGCCACCGCTGCCAACCTTGATCTTGCCTGCGGCACCTTTGCAGCGGCTGCAAACAAGGCGAACTACCTGAAGTTCGTAGCACCCTCCACTGGCAACTTCAACGCGAATGTCTGCTCGCAAACCGCTGACACCGTCATGGGTGCCCTCACGGTCTGCGGCGATGCATCAAGTGCACTGACCTGCAACGATGACACCTGCGGTTTGGCATCGTCGATCAACTTTGCTGCAACGCAGGGCGAAACCATCTACATCGCCGTCGGCATGTACAGCACCACCGCTGCACCGCCGGCCACTATGACGGTGACCATCTCTGAAGCAGCACCACCGTTCGATGCCTGCGCCGCACCACCAACAGCGGTGGTTGGCGACAACGTCCTCACCATGAACGCAGGCGCAGCAGATCTGGACATCGCTTGGGCTGGCGTAGTGGTCTACAAGTGCATGTACCTGACCATCACTCCTACGCAGGACGGTATCTACACCTTCTCCAATTGCGCCGATGCTGACTTTGATAGTTGGATCGTCCTGGGCACCGCCTGTGGCGATGGCAACTCAGTGGAGTTTGGCAACGACGACGGCTGCGGAACCATTGCGGGTCCATCGCGTCTGCAGGTCAACCTCACTGCCGGCGTCACCTACTTCATCGGCGTGGGCGGATACGGCGTAGCGACTGCGATCCCGGCAACCACCACCGTGGAGATGGACGCGCAGTTCTGCACCAACGGCTACGACGCATGTGCTCACCAGACCGTGGTGCAGGTCGGCTCCAACAACGTCGTCGTCGACTGCGGCGCGGCCAACTTGGATCTCACCGGCTACTGGACACCAGCATTCGGCGAGGCCGCTATCGGTACAGCGAACTATCTGAAGTTCGTCGCGCCAACCAGCGGTCTGTTCGAAGCTGCCATGTGCGGCAATTCGTCCGACTCCCGTCTCGCGGTCCTGTCCGCCTGCGGCGATTCGACCACCTTCATCGCCGCTGATGACGATGGTTGCACCGACGGAGCAGCTCCATTCACCGCGAAGGTGTCTTGGAATGCAACGCAAGGCGCTACGTACTACATCGCCCTTGGTTGCTACGTTGAAGCTGGTGTTACTTACCCAATCCCAGCCAACCAGGTCATCACCATCGGTGAGCCAGCTCCACCAGTTGACCCGTGCAGTCCGTCAGAGATCATCAACGCCAGCATCGGCATCACCGTCGTCATCCCAGATCAGTCCTTCCCGGACTTGGATATGACTGGCAGTGCTTGCACCTTTGAGTTTGCTCCGCAGGCGATCAACGCACCGAAGTACCTGAAGTTCACCCCTTCAGTCTCTGGCGCGTTCACCATCGGCAACTGTGCTGACACTGGCACCACAGCTGACTGCCGCATCGCGGCGCTCACCACCTGTGGCGACGCTGGCACCACCATCGCGTGCGACGACGACGGTTGCACCGGTGGCGTGGCTCCGTTCACCTCGCTCCTCTCACTTGACCTGGTTTCAGGCGTGACCTACTACTTCGCGGTCGGCGGTTACAGCGCCGCTGCAGCAGGACCGTTCACCATTGAAATCACCGGGCCAGCGGGTCCACCGCCATGCTTCGGTGACATCAACCTCGACGGCATCGTTGGTGGTGCGGACTTGGGTCTGCTGTTGGGCAACTGGGGCTTCACAGGCACCGGCGACCTCAATAACGATGGCGTCGTGAATGGTGCTGACCTTGGTCTGCTGTTGGGCGCATGGGGCGTCTGCCCATAATCGTCTGCCGGCTCGCCGGCGTCGGTGACATCATGTGACATTCCACCGCCCGCACCGTATTACGGTGCGGGCGGTGTGCTTTAAGAGCGCATTCCGCGGTTATTTGTTAGCAAAAATCTAAATTGCGGCTAAATTTCAGACTACGACGGAACTTCCACAACAACCGGAGACACGAAGATGACACAACCCACCCGCACGACTATGGGCGCCACGGCGTCAGGCAGCCGCCTTTCCAAGCATTTCCTCGCGTGCGCTGCCGCACTGACGACTGTTGCGTCGGTAGGTACTGCAAATGCCGGTGTGATTACGTGGAATGCCAACCTCGTCATCCCCAACAACATCGATGGTCAATACATCAACGTTGAGACTCAGTCCTACGGCACCGCCGCTGGTCTTGTCGCTGGTTGGGACCTCAACCCCTACGGAACGTCAACTACTGCCTTGAGCTGGTTCGCCGCAGCGGCGCCGAGCGGTTGCGTCATGGGTCTCGGTCAAACCGGGACCACTACTGCTGTAGCAAGCGTGGCATCAGGAACCGTTGTCAGTTCAGCTTCCACGTATGGCAACACCGCGTCGAGCGTCACCGCCGGCGGCTGGCAGCTCAATGCGGACAACTACTTCGGCTTTCGATTCGTTGCTTCCGATGGACTCACCCACTACGGCTCCGGCATCATGACCATCGGTGCGACGATGGGCGTCCGCACGCTCAAATCGGTCTCCTGGGAGTCCGTTGCAGGAGCGGCGATCACTGCTGGCACAGGCGGACCGCCGCCGGCCTACGACCCGTGCGCATCGTTCAACCCAACGGTTTCGGTTGGTGTAAGCAATGTTGGGATGAATTCGACAACCGCAACCAATCTTGCGCTCGGCTCGTGCGGCACTGCCTACAAGGCAAATTACTTCAAGTTCGTTGCGCCAGTGGATGGGGCGTATGCGTTCAGCGCGTGTGCTCAGAGCGGCGTCCGGTTCGCGATTCTCGACGGCTGCGCAGCTGGTTCAGGCGTACTCGCCTGCAGCGGATCGTGCAACGCTGCAATGAGTATGACCGCCGGTCAGACCGTCTATTGCGTTGCTGGCGGAGACACGGCAGGCACCGTCCTGACGTCCCCGCTCAACATCGTTGTCATTGCTCCGGCACTCCCGGCATGCAGTGGCGCCACGGTGGCCGTGTTTGGTGACAACGCATTTGATGACACCGCCTCAACAACTCCGCAAGTAGTCCAGTCCAACGCAACCAACACAGCCTCTGCGACCGTCCAGAAGTCGACGTGGTTCAAGTTCACCGCTGGAGCCACTGGCGCGTACAGCATCAGCCTGTGCGGAGCGACTGGTGACACCCTGCTGGCGATCGGTGCCGTGTGCCCGACGGTCGGCACCACCTTCCAGACGCTCGCATTCAACGACGATAGTTGCCTGGTAGCGGGCAGCACAACAAGTTTCCTTGCTAGCTTCATCGATGCCACCAACGGCGGCGCAACGGGTACCTACGCTGGCTTCCCACTGACGCAGGATCTGGTGTTGGGTCAGACGTACTACATCGTTGCTGGCTCGTTCAGCGCAACGGTAAACGTCACTGGCACTCTCAAGATTGATGGACCGCCACAAGCGGGCTCATGCGTCGGCGACCTCAACTTGGACGGCGTTGTGAACGGCGCCGACTTGGGTCTCCTGCTCGGTGCCTGGGGCGTGTGCCCCGGTGGCACCACCGGGTGCATTGGCGATCTGAACAACGACGGCGTTGTGAGCGGCGCTGACCTTGGACTGCTACTCGGCGCTTGGGGCGCCTGCCCATAACCGCCTGCCGGCTCCCCGGCGCAGGTGACATCATGTGAAATTCCACCGCCCGCGCCGTAAATCGGCGTGGGCGGTGTGCTTTGCGACCAGATCAAGCGGTTATTTGTTGGCACATTGAAAGTTAAGGGCTAAGTTTGCACCCGTAACTAAATTTCCACATTTCCCGGAGAAACAGAGATGACAGACATGACTCGCACGAACGTGGGCGCCAGTGCATCAAGATCCCGCCTTTCCAAGCACTTCCTTGCTGCAGCTGTCGCTGCGGGTTCGGTATCGCTCCTTGCCGCGCACAGCGCGTCTGCTGACATCATCTACAGCGGCGTCATCAACTTCGCTTGCGCCGTCGACATCGACGGTTGTTACATCAATGTTCAAACAGGCGTGCTCAGTAACGGACCAGGCACCGGCGTTCCGGGATGGGACGTGAATCCCTACTCGACCGCCGGCGGCATGAACTTCTTCAACTCGACCGGCGGCGGACAGATTCGCTACCCGGGAGTAACCACTGGCGCAGCCGGCAATGTGGCGCTCAATACACCAGTTACATCTGCTA
>CALQCP020000134.1 GCA_943329105.2 Chitinophaga pinensis
GACTTGGTGAATGGGTTTGGCTTCTGGAAGACCATGCCCACGCGGCGACGCAGTTCCACCACATCGAGCGACCGGCTGAGCAAGTCATCGCCGTGCAGGGTCAGGGTGCCGCTGGCGCGCGCGCCCGGAATCGGATCGTTCATCCGGTTTATCCAGCGCAGAAAGGTGCTCTTGCCGCAGCCGGATGGCCCGATCAACGCGGTCACGCGGCACTTGGGAATCTCCAACGAGATGCCCTTGAGTGCCTGCACACTGCCGTACCAACTGTCCAAACCATGAGCGCGGATGGCAATTTCTTGTGCGTCGGCAACAGGCGCTACCACCGCAGCCGGTACGACCACTGGTGTGGCAGGCTTGATGTCAATGTTTCGTGGCGGGGGTGCGTTGGGGGGAGTGGTCATGGAATGCTCGTGGTCGGCATTAGCCGTTGGCACGTTGCAGGCGATGGCGGATGATGACCGCCAAGGCATTGAGTGTAAGGAGGACGGCGAGCAACACGATGATGCCGGCAGCGGCCAACTCATGGAATCCAGATTGCTGGCGCATGGACCAGTTATAGATTTGCAGAGGTAGCACAGTGAAATCGCTCATCAGATTGCTTGGCGTGGAGCGAATGAACAGCGGAACGCCGAGTACCAGAATGGGTGCGGCTTCACCGATGGCACGGCTCATGGCCAAGATGCCGCCGGTCATGATCATGGGGATCGACGCCGGAAGGGTGATATTCCAAGTGGTTTGCCACTGTGTGGCACCCAGCGCCAGCGCAGCCGTGCGCAAGCTGCCTGGCACCGTACGCAACGCCTCTTGGCTGGAAACGATGACGATCGGCAACACCACCAGCATCAACGTCAGTCCGCCGGCGAGCACGCCGTTGCCGAACGGCAGTTGCAGATAGAAGAACGACTCCGGTTGTCCGAAGGTGATCGGATCCTCGCTGTTTGCCGTACCGAATGCGCGTGCGAATGCAGTCAGGCCAAGGATTCCGTAGACAATGGACGGAACGCCGGCGAGATTAGCGATGTTGAGTTGGATGAAACTTCGAAAGCGGGATCGCTTGGAAAATTCTTCCAAGTAGATGGCGGTGCCCACGCCGATCGGTAACGCCGCTACCGCGCAAATCACGCACACCCAGATGCTGCCCCACAAGGGCGCGCGTACGCCGGCTTCCTCGGTCTTCCGGCTCGCAAACGCGGAGAGGAATTGCCACGACAATCGCGCGTGGCCATCCTGCCAAATAGAGACGAGGAGAATCACCAAGAGCAACACCGCGAGCGCGGTGAACGCAATGCATACGCCAAGGAACGTACGGTCAACGATGCGTCGACCCACTTGTGATGTTGGCGTTGCCGCGGCAACAATCTCGCCCGGCGTCCGAGTCCGGGTAGTGGATTGCGCGCGTCCGCCGAGGGAATGCATCACTCGTATTCCTCTCGGAATGCGCGGAGGAACAGGTTTCCAACCACAGTGAGCGCAAGCGTGATGACGAAGAGGATCGTGGCGACTGCGAAACTTGACTTGTATTCAATGCCATACGCGGGGGCGTCGCCGGTAAAGATCTGCACCATGTACGCGGTCATGGTTTGCACCTCATGCGCAGGATTGAAGGTCATGCTGGCTAGTCCGCCGGCTGCAAGCGCCACAATCATGGTTTCGCCGATGGCGCGGGTGATGGCTAACAACCAACTGGCCACGATGCCACTCAGTGCCGCTGGCACAACCACTTTGGTGCTGACATCAAAGCGCGTTCCGCCCATGGCAAACGCAGCGTCTCGCAAGCTGCGGGGTACTGCTCGGAGCGAATCTTCGGAGAGACTGGCAACGATCGGCAAGATCATGATTCCAACGGCGAGTCCCGCGCCAAGCGCGTTGAACGTGCCAAAGGACTCGCTGACATGTTCATGGAGGAACGGCGTGATGACGGCAAGCGCAAAGAATCCGTAGACAACCGTTGGAATACCTGCAAGTACCTCAAGAATTGGCTTCAGAATGGAGCGGACGCGCGATGGTGCGTATTCACTGAGATAGATGGCAACCAGTAGTCCAACTGGTAGCGCAAACGCAGCCGCAATGGAAGTGACGAGGAGCGTGCCAGCGATGAGCGGCCAAATTCCAAAGTGCTTCTCTTCTCCTAAGAGTGGCGCCCATGTGGTGCCAGTGAAGAACTCCCACGCGGAGACTTGCGGCATGGCAAAGAACGAAGCGCTTTGCACAAGCAGGATCACCAAGATGGTGAAGGTGGTGACGATGGAAAGTAACGCACAGGCGAAGAGGCTGCCGCGAATGACGCGTTCCGTACCGATCCGTGCGGCTCGTGAGCGTGCAGTTCCTCGGCGGTTTGCTGCTGCTGCGCGACTGGCGGCGGTGGAGATTTCGGCGACGTTCGGCATGGTTTCAGCGGAAGGTATCGGGCGGCCGATGTGCCAGTAGCGGGGCGTTGCCCAGCCGGCAGTGCAGGGCGCCAGCACCAATCATTTGTAGATGTCCGCCAGAATTCCCATGCGCTCCATGCCGTTTTCGTCCAGCATTTGGGTTCCCAATTTGCTGGCGGCAAGATTCGCTTTGGCGCGCTCGTAGATCACCGTGGGAAGTTTGATGTAACCAACTTCGGCCGCGAGTTTGGCGCCATTATCCAGCGCGAACGCTGCGTACGCCGCCACGGCAGGCTTGGCCAGCGATGCCTTGTTCACGTAGATGAACAATGGTCTGCTGAACGGGGCGTAACTAGCGTCCTCAATGGTTGTCGGCGAGGGCGCAACGGCAGCGCCAGTCTTTGGATTGACTACCGGGACGGCATTCAATTTGCCCTGATTCTCTGCAAAGTAGGCGTATCCAAAGAACCCAATGGCGTTCTTGTCACCTTCAATGGCGCGCACGATCACATTGTCATCTTCGCTCACACTGATGTCGGCGCGGATCTTGCCTTCTTTGCCAACGGTGACTTCCTTGAAGTAGTCGAACGTGCCGCTGTCGGTGCCAGGGGAATAGACCTTGATTGCATCGTCGGGCCAAGACGCATCAACGTCCTTCCATGTCTTGGCAGTCTCATGTGATGCAAAGATTTTTTTCACCTGCGCCATGGTGAGCTGCTTTGCCCAGGTGTTTCCCTTGTTAGTCACGATGGTGAGCCCATCGAATGCCACTGGCAGTTCAATGAACTCGATCTTGTGACTCTTGCAGGCATCGATCTCTGGCTGCTTGATGCAGCGCGAGGCGTTCGATATATCGGTCTCACCGTTGCCAAAGCGCTTGAAGCCGCCACCGGTTCCGGACATTCCCACGGTCACGTTGACTCCGGGAGCCACTTTGGAGAACTCTTCGGCGACGGCTTCCGCAATCAGATACACGGTGGACGATCCGTCAACGCGCACCGCACCTTTCAGATTCTTGGGATCTTGCTTGAGTGTCGCTGGGGATGCAGCGATCGACACCAGAACGGCGGCTACGAGAAAGGCGTTGATCGCTCGGATGGGTCGCATGTGGTTCTCGTTCAGATAGTGTGAGGCTCGACCACTCCACGCGCTCCATGCGGCCTGTTACGCCGTACGGCGGGCAGGGGAAGGAGAAGTAGGTAGTGTCGCGGGATCATGTTCATTTGGCGTGTGCAGGGGAGTGGCGTCCGCCAGCGGGAGGCTCTTCACTCGGCCCTCAGTGGTCAGGGGCATCCGAATCCGGAATGTACTGCCGTGATTGGCGTCCGTCCGGCTTTCAACCTCCGCATAACCGCCGTGGACCATGGCAACGTGCTTCACGATGGCGAGGCCAAGTCCAGTGCCGCCAGAATCACGGCTGCGGGCTCGATCAACCCGGTAGAAACGCTCAAACAGTCGGTCGCGGTGAATCTCAGGGATGCCCGGACCGTGGTCGGTGACCGAGATGACCGCGTAGCCACCCTCGGCCGCGGCGGTGACGGCGATCCGCGAATCCGCCGGTCCGTACTTGGCGGCGTTAGAGACCAGATTGGCCACGGCATGCGCCAGGAGTCCAGCGCTTCCAAGTACCCACAGGGATGGATCGACCGCAACATCAATCGTCAGGCGCTTCTCCGTGGCAGCGGGGGTGACCTGTTCAACCGCTTCCGCAACGATCCCGGCGATCCGAACAGGCGTGCTGGCGATATCGCCGCGGGCTGATGGGTCCTCAAGTGAGGAGAGGAGCAACAGGTCGTCGATGATCGCGCCGAGACGACTGGCACTGCGGGCGATGGTTCGTGAGAAGCGGGCAGCGTCCGGCGGAAGCTCAAAGTTTTCCGCTAGTGTTTCTGCATACCCGCGAATGGAAGTGATGGGGGTGCGGAGCTCATGGCTCACGTTGGCAACGAACTCGGTTCGCAGTGATTCCAAGCGTCGCAGTTCGGTGCGGTCTTCAAGAACCAGTAGTAGCTGCGCGTTGGCAACATCGCGCGAAAGTGGGACCACGGAGCAACTCGCGCGGCGCTCGCCAGTGACTGCGGAGAACGGCAGTTCTGCCTCGGCGCGGCGTCCAGTTTCACGGGCGCTTGCAATCAGGGTCTCCAGATCGGGACTGCGAACGATCTCAATGAGGAGGCGACCTTCGACGGCGCGTTCGTTTGCATCAAACAGGCGCACTGCGGCTGGGTTAATGGTCACGATGCGGTCGACCGAGTCAAGCGCAACGATTCCGACGGGGGCGGTCGCCAAGATCGCACGCAACTCGCTGAGCGCGCCATCAAGTCGAACCGCTTCGTTGGCTGCTGCTCGTGCGCCGCGAACCGGGTTTGATTCATATCCACCAAGTGCACCAAGCGCGGCTGCAATGCGTCGATGTTCAGCGCGGCGCTGCAGGAACAGCATGGCAAGCAGCGCTCCGCAGGCGATGGCGACCACGGTTGCCCCAACAAATGGCACGAAATACGAAGCTGCGTCCGTGGTTGGCTGCATGGATGCGTGAAACGCTACTCGACTGCCACGAGGGACTCACCGAACCGGTACCCGACGCCACGGACGGTTTCGACGCACCCGGCGAGTTCGCCGAGTTTCTTGCGCAGGGCCGTGACGTGCACATCAATGGTGCGGCTGGAGAGGATGACATTGCGGCCATGCACTGCGGCGATGATTTGATCGCGCGTTCGGACGAACCCCGGGCGTTGCGCCAAGTGATTCAGGATGCCGAACTCGGTGACGGTCAGTTCAACGACGCTGCCATCGACGCTGACCACATGGCGATCGGGATCGATCACCAATCGGCGATCGAGGCGTTCGAGGCGGTTGTCATCGCCGGTGTTCTGCTCGTCGAGTTTGCGACGCAACACTGCCCGGACTCGGGCCATCAGAATCCGCGGACTGAACGGCTTGACCACGTAGTCATCGGCGCCGATTTCAAGGCCGGTGACGATGTCGGTCTCCTCGCCCTTGGCGGTCACCATGACGATCGGAAGTTCGCGTGTCTCCGGCCACTGCTTGAGTCGGCGGCAGATTTCCAGGCCTCCGACATCGGGCAGCATGAGGTCCAGGATCAAGAGGTCTGGCGTTTCGCGCTTCACTTGATCAAGCGCAACCTTGCCGGTGCCCACGGTGCGGGCGTCCATACCTTCACGGTCGCAGTGGAATCGGATCAGCTCGGCGATGTCGGGCTCGTCTTCAACGATCAGGACAGATGGCTTTGCCATGGGGGTATTGCTCTACTTTGTGGGGAGTCAGGGCGAGTCAGTTCAGCCGGGCAGTGTGGCGGGGCGGTGTTCAGGTCGTGTTCAGCGTAGTTGGGGAGTTTGCCCGGCTTGAACGAATCCATGTTCCGGAGGGAATAAGCCCGGTCGATGCGCGCTGGGTCACCGCCGGAAGTGCGATATCAAGCCCGTCGGCCGCCAATGCGCCCAAGATGGCCCATTCGAGTGCTTCGCGGCAGGAAACCGGCACTCCCACGTCGGACGAGGCAATCACGTTGCAGTTGGCGGTGCTGGCAATCGCTGCGCACAGCCTGCCGTGACGTGCGCCGCCACCCGCGACCACCGCATCGTGGACGCCGGACTGACGGAGCGCGGAACCGATCGCTTCACCGGTGGCATCAGCAGCGGTGGCGAGCAGGTCGGCGGGTGCCAGGTGAGGCGTGTGGCGATCGACCCAGGCGAAGAATTCATCGCCGGTGCCAAGGCTGCGGCCATCCGCGCGGGGGGCGAGAAGCGCGCGGAGTTCTGTGAAGGCGGCATCGTTGCGCGTGCCGCTGCTGGCCACGGCGCCACCGGAGTCATAGGGTTTGTCGATCGCGCAGCGCGCGGCGTGGTCAAGCAGCTGATTGCATGCGCACAGATCAGCGCCACGAATGGCAGCCACTTGTTGTGTGTGGGTTCGATCATCATCGGCGGGAAGGAAGGTGGCGTTTGCAAACCCGCCGAGGTTGATGATGGCGCGCGGGTGTGCAGTACGAAAGAGAATCCAATCGGCAAGCGGGGTGAGCGGGGCGCCTTGTCCACCGAGCGCAAGATCCGCGCCGCGCAGGTCAAACACCACATCGCACTGCAGCGCCAGTGCAACCGGATGCGCGTTCAGCAGCTGCCAACTTTCCGGCGGTCGATGAAAGACCGTTTGACCATGTAAGGCGGCAAGATCTACATGGGGGATGCCGGCACTCCGAAGCAGTTCCACGGATTCCCGTGCGTGCAGA
>CALQCP020000135.1 GCA_943329105.2 Chitinophaga pinensis
ATGAACGGAATGCGATGCGCATACTTACGGCTCACGCTTGCAAGCACGCCAAAGGTGCTGGCCACTGCATTGCAGCCGCCCTCCACTGCCAACTTCACGATGTTCTCGCCATCAAAGTAAGCGGGATTCTTGGCAAAGCTCGCACCAGCGGAATGCTCAATCCCTTGGTCGACCGGCAGAATGCTCATGTACCCCGTTCCACCCAAGCGCCCATGCCCATAGATCCGCTGCAAACTGCCCATGACCTGCGGGCTGCGATCAGAGGGCGCAAAGCACCGGTCCACAAAGTCAGGCCCAGGAAGGTGCAGCGAGGACTTGGCGACCTTCGCAGTATGCGAAAGAAGACCATCAGCCTCAGCACCCAGCGTCTTTACCACGTCAATAGTGAGATTTGCCATAGAGCGCAGAATGGTACGCCGAAATCCACACCGAAAATGGTCCCGGTCCTCCCGTTCCTCCCGGACCAATTTCGTGGTTTGGCAAGCTTGAAGGCGATCTACTCTGGAAGTCCGTACGACGGGATGAGAATCAAGGAAACCGCGCATAAGTTCGCCACGAGCGAGCGGGCGCGGATCGCTAGCCACAGAATGCAAATATTCATCTTGACATATATCGATTTGATGGAATAATTCGTGACGAAGGACTTCTGTAAATGAAAGCAAAGAATTGGACCAAGCTCAAACAACGGATGTCACCCGAGGCGCGGGCGCGCGTTGATGCGCGTGTGGCTAAGACCATTGCGGCACTTCCGCTTCCCGAAATGCGGAAGGCGATCGGGTTGACGCAACAGGACCTCGCAGCGCGGCTGGTCACCGGACAAGGCAGCGTTTCGAAACTAGAACACGCTGCTGATATGTACCTGTCCACATTGCGAAAATATGTGGAGGCGCTAGGCGGCGAATTGCACCTCGTGGCATCGTTTCCAGAAGGTCGAAAGTTTGAAATCGGCTGCCTCGCGGACGAATAAATTCGTCCCGGTCCTCCCGTTCCTCCCGGACTATTTTCAGGCGATCCAGCCGCCGCAGATGACGCGGTCGTTGTCGAAGCACACGAGGGCTTGACCTGGGGCGACGGCGGATTGTTGGTCGCGGAAGAGGACTTCAATGTTGGGCTGCACGCCAGAGCTTGCAACGGCGCGCACTTCGGCGGGGACTGGCTCGCTGTTGTAGCGAATCTTTGCAAGGCACGATCGCCATGCAGTGGATGGCTCGATCAACCAGTTGCAATCGGCAGCAGTGCAGCCTGGCGCAAGGAGCGCCTCGCGTGGGCCGACGGTGACCGTGTTGGATGACGCGTCTTTACTTACTACGTAGACCGGCTCGCCGAGTGCAACGCGGACTCCTTTGCGCTGGCCAATGGTGAAATGCTGGTGCCCCGGATGCTCGCCAAGAATCTGCCCGGCGAGGTCAACAATGACGCCGGGTCGCACCGCTTCCGGTGTGCGGCGTGCAACTAAGCCGGCATAATCATTGTCGGGCACGAAGCAAATCTCCTGCGAATCAGGCTTGCCAAAGACCGGCAACCCCAGTTCTTCAGCAAGTGCCCGCACCGCCGGCTTCCGCATGCCGCCAATTGGCAGCAACATGTGCGCCAGGCGATCGCGCGGCGCGCCGAAGAGTACGTAGCTCTGATCTTTGTCTACATCGACCCCGCGCAGCAACTCAAATCCGCCCGAGCCATCACGCGCTGGCTCCACGCGCGCGTAGTGGCCGCTTGCAACAAATTGTGCGTCGATCTGCTGCGCGTAGTCATGCAGCTTGCCGAACTTCAGCCAATCGTTGCAGCGCACGCATGGGTTCGGCGTGCGGCCAGCGTTGTACTCGCCAACAAAGTAATCAATGATGCGCCCGAAGTCCTTCTTGAAGTTCACTACATAGAACGGGATGTCGAGCTTGGCAGCAACCAATCGCGCATCGGCAGCGTCATTGATCGAACAGCACCCTTGATGCCCGATCTTGAGTGAAACCCCGGGCGCGCCCGCACCGGACGCACCTGCAATCGCACACTGATCGGCGCGCTCAAGTTCATCGAACGTCTCGCCCGGGCTTCCAAGCCGCATGAACACGCCGACCACGTCATGGCCCGCGCGCTTGAGGAGCGCGGCAGCGACAGACGAATCAACGCCGCCTGACATGGCAAGGAGAACGCGGGGCATGGGTGCGATGCTAGGCGCACTCAGGCAATCCGAAAACCCCGTGGCCCAACAACATCAGTCACAGAGACCCCAGTTTGAGAGCACCAGCCCCAGATCGATGCCGCTGACGAGTCCGTCATTGTTGATATCCGCACGGGGGAAGACGGTCACTGGTCCCCAGAAGGACATGACAATCCCCAAGTCGGCACCGTTAGTGATGCCGTCGGCATTCATATCCGTCACGCACTGGCAGATATCCGGAACTCCGTCAGCGTTGATGTCCGGCTCGCCTTTGGCAATCTGGCAGCTATCGAGCACCAAGTTCGAATCACAATCCGCAGCTGTTCCGTTGGCGAGCTCATAGTCGTCCGGGATGCCGTTGTTGTTGCAATCGAGCTGGCACGAGTCGGGCACACCATTGAGGTCCGCATCGGCCGCACCCGCCGCGATGTCGCAGGAATCCGGCAGCGCGTTGGCGTTGCAGTCAGGCACGGTTCCGTTCGCCAGTTCGTATGCGTCGGGAATGCCGTTGGCGTTGCAATCCGGCTCACACGAGTCCGGGATTCCGTTGGTGTTCACGTCATTGCTAAACCCACTTGCAAGATCGCACGTGTCAGGCAGGCCGTTGCCGTTGCAATCGAGCGCGCCGGCAGCGATGTCGCAGGAGTCGGGGATTGCATTAGTGTTGCAGTCCGTGCTGAAGCCCGTCTGGATGTCGTAGTCATCCGGATTGCCGTTGTTGTTGCAATCGGGCTGGCACGAATCGGGGATGCCGTCCTGATTGTCATCCTGGCTGAAGCCACTGGCGATATCGCAGGAATCGGGCTGCGCATTGGAGTTGCAGTCGGGCACCAAATTGTTGGCGAGCGAGTAGCGATCCGGAACGCCGTCATGGTCGCAGTCGGCCTCGCAGGAGTCCGGGGTGCCGTTCTGGTTGACGTCGGTGGAAGTGCCGGCAGCGATGTCGCACTCATCAGGAACACCGTTCGCGTTGCAGTCTTGGCTGGTGCCGATACCGATATCCGCGCCGTCGCAAACGCCGTTGGCATTGCAGTCGGTGCCGGAGCCGAAGATGTTGCTGCCGTTGTCCTGCCAGTAGCCCTGAACGTCCTCCGGATTGTTGCCGCAGAACGTGGTGTTGGAGATGGCGGGGGTGGAGTTGGACGAACCAGCGTTGTAGATGCCGCCGCCGGAGATGGCGGCGTTGGAGGCGAAGAGGCAGTTGGTGAGGGGAATGGACCAGCCGCAGCCGCCGTTCGTGATGTAGAGACCACCGCCGTTGTTGGCGATATTGCCATAGAAGGTGGTACCGGTGATTTGTGAGCTATACATGCAGTAGCCCACAAGCCAGACCGCACCACCTTCGTTGAACGCGAGGTTCAGGGAGAACGTGCAGCCGATCAGTTCCAAGCGGCGTGGGTAGTTGGCGTAGATGCCTGCACCCTGAGCGCCAGAGTTCTTCTCAAAGGTGCAGCGGGTGAAGGAAACCGGGCGGTCATTACCGTCCCATTGCCACCACGCCCCTCCACCGCGCTGAGCACTGTTACCGCTGAACGAACAGTCCGTGCAGCGGAACTCGCCTGCGTAGCGGCGAACAGCACCACCTTCTGTTGTATTGCCATCGGTATTGTTGTTGGTAAACGCGCAACTAGTAAAGATCGCCGGATAGCCAGCGAACTCAAGATTGAGTGCCCCACCCTGCGCCGTACCCGCGGGCGTCGACGCCGAGTTCGAAGCAAATGTGCAGGCAGACCATAATCCGTCATATCCCCAGATCGCCCCGCCGTACGCGCCGCCGCCCGTGGCAGAATTCGAACGGAACTCACAATTGCTAAACGACCCGAGCTGGTAAGCCCGGATAGCGCCGCCGTAGGTGGCGCTTCCACTGGTATTCACAACTGAGTTGCCAATGAATCGAACATTCGTCATCGTGTCAGAAGGCGAGCCGCCTTCGCAATACAGCGCGCCGCCGCTGTTACCGCTGGGGGCAAGACACTGATTCGACTCAAACGTACTGTCCTGCACGGAGTTTGCGCGACTGCAATGAATGGCGCCGCCGGCGTCCCTACATGTATTCTGCCGAAAAGTAGAACCGGAGATTGATACAACAGACCCTGAAGCAAACACAGCACCGCCTCCGCCCTGTGCCGTGTTGCCAGTCGAGGTGCAGTTCGTAAAACTCACGCTACTGCTGTTCGGCGCGTAAAGGACACCGCCGGAACCCTGTGCCGTATTCCCCGCGGATGTGCAGTTCGTAAAGTTCACACTACTGCTACTCGGCGCGTACACGACGCCGCCGGCGTTCTGCGCGCTCGCGTTAGTGGTGAAGGTGCAGTCGTTGAATGTCATGCCGGATGACTGGAACCGCATGGCCCCGCCAACTGACTGGCTTATGTTGCTTGCAAAGTTACAACCACTGACAGTGATTGATGGGCTGTTTCCGTCATAGATCGCACCGCCCTCACCGTTGGTTGTGTTGCTTTCAAAGGTCGACACGGTGACGATGATCTGACTCGTAGCTGAGGTGTGGATAGCTCCGCCCGAGTTGTTAGTCGCAGAATTCGTACGGAACGTGCAGCGATCAATTGTCGTGGTACCGCCGCCTTCTTGGTTTACCGCACCCCCACTACTCGTTGATCGATTCGTAATAAATGTGCAGTCTGTCGCGCTAAAGTTTGAGGTTGTGTAGCACGCTCCGCCGAAGCGGGTTATCGCGGAATTTGAAACGGACCCGTTAGATGTGAATGTGACGCCCGTCAGCGTCATCGCTCCCTGAGCATTGAATGCTCCGCCATACGATCCCGATCCCTGGGTGGTGCGACACCAATTCGAAATCACCGATCCACCCGATGCCGTAAAGGCTCCACCCGTATACACCGCGCCGCCGTAGCTGCCGTAGTAATGATCATTGTGATTCGAAGCAAACGTACAATCTTGCATCGATAGCGCCCCACCAACCCACAACGCGCCGCCGAATCCTTGAGAATTATTCTGTAACGAATTCGAAGTCAACGTATTCCCCTCAAACACCCCCGCCGCGCTCATGTACACCGCGCCGCCGCGACCCGTGGCTGCACCGTCGTTGTACTGCCGCACCCCGTTCCCGGTAAATGTGCAGTTGCGAATACTGGGTGCCGCCGACGCAAAAATCGCGCCGCCTTCGCCATTGTTTCCGCGCGGATTCGCAGCATTCCCCGTGAATCCGCAACCCTCGAACGTCCCCGTCACACTACTCAACCACACGGCTCCACCTTGGGCCCCGCCTGAGTAGTTCAAATCCGGCTCCGCCTTGTTCGTATTGAACGTGCAGTAGTTAAACGTCGGATCGGCTGCATTCTCCGCCGCCACCGCGCCGCCGTAACTCTCGCCGTTTCGGTTGCGCGTTGCGTTGTTCGTGAAGATGCATTGCGTGAACAACACATCGCTGTTCACCATCAGATACACGGCCCCGCCCCGTTCAGTAGCTGTATTAGAACTAAAGGTGCATGACGTAAATGTCGGCGTGCCGTTGATCACCGCCGCACCGGCGCCGCGGTCGAGGGCGGTGTTGCCACTGATTACGCAGTTGCGGATCGTGGGCGATGCAGAATTCAGGTACATGCCGCCGCCGACCGCTGCCTTGCCGTTGCGGATCGTGAATCCTTCAAGCACGCTGGCCGCGCCTTCGCCGTTCACGCACTTCACCGTGGTGCCAAGCTGGCCGCCATCGATGATGGTGTTCGCGGCGTTGCCCGTCGATTGGACCGTTACGGCCTTGCCGTTGAAACGAATCAGTTCGTTGTAGGTTCCAGGTGCGACACTGATGGTGTCGCCAGCACTCGATGCGTTGATCGCAGCTTGAATGGTTGAGTACTGCTTGGGAACCATACGGTCCGCAGCAGATGCTGCACCCGCCATGCTCAACGCAACAGTAATGACAGAGAACGTGATCCCGGACGGGAGTGCGATTCGATTCTTCATGATGGTCTGGCTCCTGGAAGGCCCCGAAAATGCAGGGCATTGGTGCATGATGCCACAAAGTGCGCAATTCCCAATGCGCAATCGTGCAACAATCTGCTGAACGGGGTCACGCCCGCCGGACAGACTTCGCCAAAGAAGCCTAACTGCATTTCTCAGAACTGCTTACGTCGCTCGCCCCCCTACTCCCCCAACCACCCCGCAAACCGCTCCTGCAGGATCGGCTCCGTCATCCACGACTGGTCCGGCATCGGATCCGCCATGCAATCCTCCACCGTGCGCAAGCGTGGCAGCGAAACCGATGACGGCGTGCCGCGCTGCGTGATCCAACTGATGCGCTTTGCTTGCACAATGGCGTCAGCAATCTCTGCAGTCAAGCGCACGTCGCCAATCACGTAGTCGCACACCAGCTGGTGGTTCCCCGCAAGCCACTCCTTCGGCGCATCCGCTCCGCTCATCAACTTCTTCATTTGAATGCCCATGCCTTCGCCAACTTTGGCAAGGCC
>CALQCP020000136.1 GCA_943329105.2 Chitinophaga pinensis
ACCATGTACGGCACGCTCATTCAGAAGTTGCACGCCTACCGCTGGCAGGTGAAGACCAACGTTCACATGTATTACGGCGATGTCGATGAGTGCCTGACTATTGGTCTTGCACAGCTTCCCTCCATGTATCAGCGTGCGTTAGGCAGCAATACCGTTGAGGCCATCAGCGCTGGGCCGGACGCCAATCACCGTGGCACCTATGGGCGCGCCGCTGCGGAGTGGAAGAAGTGGTTCGATTCGTTGCGGGCGAAGTGACGGGGATCGGCCTGAACGATCAATCCTTGACGAATGCCATGCGCTGGTAGTCCTTGCGGACGCCAGGAAATGCCAGCACGCGGTTATGCATGGATGCATACACCCCGGGCGGCAGAATCTGCACGGCACAAAGCGCTTCCGTCAAATTCTGCACTGAATCCGTGCGCCGAAGTTCATACGGCCGCATGGCACCAGTGAGCACCACCGCCTTGCTGCATCCGCCGGTTGCCTGCATCTTCGCATGAATGCGTTCGCCAGTGACCGTGAGGCGATCCGTGCCGTGCACAATCACAACGCCGTCATGGTCCGCACAGAGCGCCAACGTGCGATCGGCAATGAGCGCGTGGTCCGCCTCATTCATATCAAGGCTGTCCTTATTCATCAGTGGCACGCGGGTGATTTCCACGCCGTCCAATTCAAGGGACGCAAGAATGGCATCCAAGACGCTCAATCGATTATGCAACACACCGTGCAGCTCGTCGTACGTCTTCTCGATGGTGCCGCCGGTGGAAATGAGTGCTACTTTGAATGGCATGTGTGTATGCGCGCTGCGCGAAGTACGGGAAACCGGAAGTCTAGCTATTCACCGTTTAGCACTCACAACTCACCCTTGAAGATCGCTGCCGGTTTCGCGGAACGCGGTCGCCACCCGTCGTGCGGCCAGCACCGTTGCGCTGGCTGCCACGGGCTGTTCGCGCAGCGCGGGCGCAATGGCTGCAATCGCGCGCTGGGCACGAACGAGCATCGGAGCATCGCGTTCGGCAGTGGCGAGAACGGCCATGGCGCGCAGAATGCTTGAGGTTCCGCTGGGCACCGCACCGTCATCAACGCTTCGCACCCGGGTGAAGAGATCCGGTGCGCTAGCCGGAGAGTCAAACCATGCACCGCTGACCGGATCCAGGAATCGAACCTCCGCAGCCGCAATGAGCGCGCGCGCCTCGGTGCGCCAGCGCCAATCACCGCTGGCATGTGCCAGCGCCAAGCACGCATTTGCCATGTGTGCGTAGTCCTCCAAGAACCCGTCAACCGATGCTGTTCCGCCACGCCAGGTGCGCAGCAAACCGCCATCAGCGGAACGCATGTGTTCTAGTACGAAACTGATGCCACGCCCCGCGGCCTCGGCAAAGTGCCGATCGCCCAACGCGTCGGCCGCATCGGCAAGACCTTCTGCCATCAAGCCTGACCATGCAGCGATCGTCTTGTCATCGGTCATCGGTTGCGGACGGAGCATGCGCGCCGCTAATAGGACGGCATCAACACGGGCGCGACGCGTTCGGAACTCGGCGTCAGTGATGCCCATGGAACGAGCCAATTGATCGGGGCGCTCCGACAATCGCAACACGTGAACGGCCGGCGCATCCGGGTGATGCGGGTCTTTGAAATTGGCAGCGCCATCAAGCCCGTATACGCGAAATGCAAACGCAACATCATCTGCACAGCCGGCGCTCTCCAGATCCGCGCGCGCTTCCTGCGGCGTCCACACGTAATTGGCGCCTTCGCGCGCTGCGACTTCCGCATCTTGCGCACTGAGAAATCTTCCATCTTCGCCAACCATCTCGCGAATCACATATTCGCAGGTACGCCGCGCAGTTTCTGCATGCAACGAATCACCCCAGCGACGAAACGCATCGGCATACAGCGAAGCTAATTGTCCGTTGTCGTAGAGCATCTTCTCAAAGTGCGGCACCGTCCACGTGGCATCAACGGCGTAGCGATGAAATCCGCCACCCACTTGATCAAAGATCCCGCCAATCGCCATGGCGTCCAGGGTGTGACGAAGCACTTGATCAACCGATCCTGCGCCGGTTTCTAATAGGAATCGCGGATACGGCGGCGTCGGAAACTTTGGTGCACCGCCAAAGCCGCCATTGGTTGGATCCGACATACGCATCAATGCGGAGGACACTTGTCCAACGGTGTCGTCACTACCAAGCGCAGTGGCATCGGCCGCATCGCCTGCCGTTGGCAACGCCATCTGCCGCCGCACGACGTCCGCAATGCGTCGCGCCTGCTGCGCCATTCCGGCGCGGTCCGATTGCCACGCGCCTGTCACCGCTCGCAAGAGTTCCACGAATGACGGTCTGCCGAACGCAGTCTGCGGCGGGAAGTACGTTCCGCAGAAGAAGGGTTCAAGCGAGTCTGGATCAAGAAACACATTGAGTGGCCATCCACCGCTGGAGCGCCCCTCCGTGAGCTGCGTGAACACCTGGCACGCAGTCATCATGAGTTCGTCCACATCGGGGCGCTGCTCGCGGTCAACTTTCACTGGAACGAATCCAGCATTCAAGTGCCCCGCCACCACCACGCTCTCAAAGCTTTCGCGCTCCATGACATGGCACCAGTAGCACGTGCTGTATCCGATCGAGACAAAGAGCGGCACTCCACGCCGGCGCGCTTCTGCGATGGCCTCCGGACCCCAAGGCGACCATGCCACCGGGTTATGCGCGTGCTGCAAGAGGTACGGGCTCTGCGAACCGGCAAGGCCGTTTGCTGGGTGCCGGAACGCCCCCTCAGTGCCAGGGGCGGGATGTTCATGCGCGGAGGAAGCGTCTTTCACAGGCGACAGGCTAGGCGAGCCGATAGTGCCATGGCACCGTACTGCGCGCAAGGGACACCATGATCACCGATCTGCTACCGATTTCCACGCCCGAAATGCTCGCCATGACTGACCTGGCACCCACCGCCAAGGGCGTCCTGGTTGGCACCATGGTGGGCGCCACGCTGCTACTTCTCTTTGGCGCGCAGTTGCTGCGACCAGCGGTGGTCTTGGCCGCCATGCTGGTGGGATTCCTGGGATCAGTGGTGGTCGCGCGCGCGCTCCTGCCCGGCGTACCGCTCTGGGCCGCAGCCGCGTTCGGTGCCGTTGCCGGACTTCTTGCCGGCGCCCTGCTCTATCGACCAACCGTGGGATTGATGGCTGGCGTGGTGGGCGCTGCAGTCGGAGCGCTGATCGCATTTGCCATCATTGCTGGCGGCACACTGGACACCGCCCCGCGCGACCTGAATCACGCGCTGGTAGCAAACCCGCGCGAGACAATGCACCCCGGCGAAGGAAGTCGTGCGGGCAAACATCTCTTGGACATTCTGGTTGGTCCACGCGGCGCTGAGAAATCCAACCCCAAACGTACCGCCACCGATGCAGCACTGAGTGATGCTGCCGATAGCGCGCTACCCGCGGGTGATCGGGTGCTGCAATCAACGGTGGATGTTGCGCATCGAGCCGCAGATCGTGTTGAGCTGGCGTTTCAAGAGACCGCGCCCGCGTATCGAACCCTGCTCACCGCGTCCATTGCCGCCGGCGCCGTCGCTGGCTTTCTGATGGGGCTACTGGCAACCACGTTGGTGGCACGCATTCTGACCAGTCTGGCGGGTGCATGGCTGTTAGTCGTCGGTGCGCTTCCGCTCCTGGCCATGCACGGATACGAACCAATGCCGACCGGCGCACGCGGATGGTTGGTCGTACTGGTCAGCATTGCAATTCTTGGAACACTGGCACAAAGTGTGCTTGGGAGCGGCAAGGCAACCAAGCGTTCTAGTGAGGGCGCTAGCACCCGCGCGCCTGCAGCCAAGCAGGCGCCGAAGTCAAAGTCGCCCGCCGCACCCAGGGCGGTCGCACTTGCATCCGCGGCTGATTAACGCAGTCAGTGGCGCAACTCATACACTGCGCCGCTCATGGACTTCTTCAACTACACCGACGGATCATTGCACTGCGAAAGCGTTCCCGCCCAGGACATCGCCAGCGCTGTTGGCACGCCCTGCTATGTGTACAGCCGAGCCACGCTGGTTGAACATCATCGGCGCATCGCTGCGGCGTTTGCTGAAGTCAAACCGCTGATCTGCTACTCCGTGAAGAGCTGCGGAAATCTATCGGTGTGCCGCACCCTGGTGGAATGCGGAGCGGGCATGGATGTTGTCTCTGGTGGCGAACTCTTCCGTGCGCGTGCGGCCGGTGCGCCGCCGTCCACGATCGTCTATGCCGGCGTTGGCAAGCGCGATGATGAAATTGCAGCTGCCCTTGATGCGCACATCTACCTCTTTAACGTTGAGAGCGAAGATGAATTTGTGAACATCGCGCGCATCGCCAAGGAACGCAATGCCACCTGTGAATGCGCACTCCGTATCAATCCCGATGTTGATCCGCACACGCATCGATTTACAACCACCGGTACCAAAGAAACAAAGTTCGGCGTTGATATCGAACGCGCCCGGGCATTCTTCCGGACCTACGGACGCGACCCACACGCGCGTTTGGTTGGATTGCACTTGCACATTGGTTCGCCGGTGTACACCACGGAACCGTATGTTGAGGCAGTGCGCAAGGCATTGGCATTGCGCGACGAACTGATCGCTGAAGGTTTCACAGTGAGCGTCCTTGACGTCGGCGGCGGGTTCGCCGCTGATTATGAAACTGGCAAGAGCCCTGCTGCTCTTGATTACGCGCAGGCCATCGTTCCATTGTTGCTGCCAGCCGTGCGCGCGGGATTACGCATCGTCCTTGAGCCAGGGCGATCAATCGCTGCAAACGCAGGCATCCTGCTGACCCGCGTGCAATATGTGAAACGATCCGGCGATAAGACGTTCGCCATCTGCGATGCAGGTATGAACGCCCTCCTGAGGCCCAGTCACTACGACGCATTCCACTTCATCTGGCCAACTGACACGTCCACCGCGTTCATACCAACGCGGCGCGAGGAGAAGCCAGCGATGACCGGCCTGGTGAACGTCGATGTGGTTGGCCCACTGTGCGAGACCGGTGACTACTTGGCACTCGACCGCGCCATGCCACCCGTGGCGCGCGGCGATTTGCTGGCTATCTTCACCGCCGGTGCGTACGGAATGTCAATGGCAAGTCGCTACAACAGTTCGCCACTGCCTGCAGAGGTCTTGGTGGATGGACTGCACTTCACCACGGTTCGTCGCCGCGAGACATACGAAGATTTAGTGGCACACGAACGTTGAACGACTGATGTCCCGTAGTCCAAGCAGTACTTGCAACTCACTCCAAGGTCATTCCATGCAGCACTTCTCAACCCCCATCGTGGCACTCGCGGTAACACTGTGGTGCGCCCCGCTTGGCGTGTCGGCGCTTGCCGGTGACCCAGTCGCCACCAGCCGCCCGCTCACCACGGTGCGCAGCGCCATTACCGCCGATGACGTTCGGAGTGATGTCACAGCACTTGCAAGTGATGACATGGGCGGGCGCTTCTTTCGTAGCCCGTTTGCAGAGAAAGCCGCCGTTTGGATTACTGGAAAGTTCACGTCGATCGGTTTGAAGCCTGGCGTGACCGGTGATTCATTTCGGCAACCGATCGATAAGAATCCGGAGACCGGTCCGAATCTGGTGGCAGTGTTTCCCGGTCCGGTTGCCGATGGAAGCGCGGTAGCGGGAGCAGGTACCGGCTACATCATTGTCAGCGCGCATTACGACCACCTGCGCCCGCGTCGTAGTGGTGATGACAAGATCTATAACGGCGCCGATGACAACGCGTCCGGCATTGCTGGCATGTTGGCCGTCGCGCGCGCGATGAAGGCATGCAGCGCGGCAGGTCAAGGTCCCGCATGCACGGTGATCTTCATTGCCTTCAACGGTGAAGAGGCCGGACTCTTGGGATCCACGGCTTACGCAAAGGCGCCCACGGTGCCACTGGCGGAGATTCGCGGCATGTTCAACATGGACATGATTAGCCGCGGTCCGGCGCGACAGATCTACATTGATGGTGGTGAGATTGGCGCACCAGTGACCGCAGCGCTGCGTTCGGCCAACGAAGCAATCGGACTGAAACTGCGCACGGACGAACATCCCGACTGGCTCGATCGCAGTGATCAGGGGCCCTTTCTCGCTAAGAAAGTGCCCGCCGTGCTGTTCTCGGTGGAAGACCATGAGGACTATCACCAAGTCACTGATGAAGTAGCCAAGATTGATGCAAGCCTTGCCGCCGAAGTAGCACAGCTGGTGGCGTTGGCGGCTATCGATATGTCGCGGCAAGCGTTCGTTCCGCGGGTTGCAGTGCCTGCTGCGAATCCCGGTTCGGTGCCGACGCCCGCAAAGACAGCACCTGCGCCGGTTTCAACACCGGCACCATCTGCGCCTTCGGCACCTCACACACCGTAACGCACTTACCGTGCAAGCGGACCAACCACGTGCATGACAATGCACGCGTAGACACCGGCCAACACGTCGTCCAGCAACACGCCCCAACCGCCACCAATGCGCTCAAGCGCCTTGCATGGCGGCGGCTTCAGTACGTCAAAGAATCGAAACAGCAGGAAAGCCATACCGACGCCAAGGACTCCAGAGCCTGCCCACGACCATGAGCCCGCCTCTGCCATGGAGCGCAGCG
>CALQCP020000137.1 GCA_943329105.2 Chitinophaga pinensis
AAGCATCACGCCTGCGCCGACGTGCCATGGAAACAATGCACACGTGGTTTATGCAGTTTGATGCCGTCGTTGCGCCACCATTCGCTGGCGACTTGCTGCTGCTCACCAATTCATGTGGCCAACCATGCGTTGTGGCACGCTGTGGCTTTGAGAATCCCCAAACTCCGCGCACTGTCACCGTGATGGCACGCAACTTTGATGAGGGTACCGCCCTCAGAGTGGCAAGCGCCATTGAAAGTCGACTTGGTAAGTGGGACCGATTCCCAGCACTTTGATCTGCTACTGGCGCCGCTTACTGCAGGGTGGCCGAGACGCGCTGTCCGTCATCCAACTCACCTTGATTGCTGACCACGATTTCCTCATCGGTGCGTAGTTCGCGACGAATGTCCTTCCCGTCAGCAGACTCCATCCATACCACGCGGGCAAGCGTTCCGTCATCAATATCAACCGCAATGCGCGCGCGGCGCGCAACACCTGCTTCAACCCGGTACAGATAGGGAACGCCACCTTGACGCACGATGGCGGCGCTTGGAATCAACGGGGTTTCCGCAAATCGCTTCACTACCAATTGCATGCGACCGTAGCTGCCGGGAATCAAGTGCGCTGCACTCCCTTCGGCAAGGCCCTTGGGAAGTTGCGGAACTTCACGCCCCTTCAGATCGGCGTGCTGGGTCTGCTCAGACTGCGCAACAAACGCCCGGAACTCTGCCGGCGTTCCGTTGTAGATATCAATCTCAACGCGCAGTGTCCGATCTGACGGACTCAATGCAGGCGAAATCCGAGTGATGGTGCACCGAATTGGTACGCCGGATACAGAATCCATACGCAGTTCCACTTCGGTGTCTTTACCGACAAGTTGCGCCACCGTATCCGGCACACGCATGGCGACCGTGACAATGTCAGTACGAACAATGGTGACGATCGGCATGGCCCCCGGAACGATCATTGCACTGGGAACGAACGTGCCGACATCCACCGCGCGCGCTGCGATGACGCCACTGAATGGCGCGCGCAACTCGCCAAGTGCCACGTCTGCCGGAGTGCCTTGCACTGGATCAATGACAACCACTTTCTCGCCCTTGGTCACGGTATGACCCATGTCCTTCTCAAGAAACGTAACTGTTCCAGCTACTTTGGCAAAGAGATCGGCGCGGTAGTACGGCGCAATGTTTGCAGGCTGTTCCACGCCGACAGCAAGATCTGGGCCAGTCTTCGGGCGAACCGACTTCACCCGAATGGGCACGGTGTCCGCGGCTGACACCGCAACGCGGGAATCGGTGGCCGCCTTCACGCCCACCTGCTGCGCACCCGCGCGCTCCGCGGAACTCAACACTACGGCAACAGAGAGTGCCACAGTACCAATCAACCGAGCCGGTGCGTGCGCCAACCACTGCTGTTCAAGATGGTTCTTCATGGAGTAACTCCTTCGCCTGCAAGCGGCGCTTTCATTTCTTCTTCAATATCAATCATTGGCTGAACGCGGCGCACCAACAGCGTGTACATCACCGGCACCAAGAACAAGGTGAGGAACGTGGAACTCAGCATGCCGCCAACCACCGCACGCGCTAGGGGAATGTTCGCTTCATGACCACGCCCGATGCCGATCGCCATGGGCGTCAGCGCTAGAACGGTTGCCAAGAAGGTCATCACGATGGGGCGAAAGCGTGTCGCTGCCGCTTCACTGATGGCCTGGTGGGCAGCAACACCTTCAAGCTGACGTTGATTGGCAAAGTCAACAAGCAACACGCCGTTGTTCACCGCCACGCCTACCAGGAAGATGGTTCCCATGAGCGACTGCACATTGAGCGTGGTGCCGGTCAGATACAACATCCACGCCACACCAATGAAACCAAGCGGCACGGTCAACATGATGACACCCGGCCCGATCCATGATCGAAACAGTGTTACTTGCAACAGATAGACCAAGACGGCTGCAAGCGCCAGACCCAATGCCAGCTGCGTAAACGAGTCATTCATGCGCTGGAATTCGCCTTTGTAGGAAATGCGCATCCCTTCCGGAAGTTCCAGCTTGGAAACGCGCGCTTCAATGTCACTTGCCACGGAAGCAAGATCGCGGCCTTCGATATTCACCAAGACGTTGGCAACGCGCCGTAACCCAGCATGATTGATCTCCACTGCACCGGATGTACGCCGCGGCGTCACCACGCTGCCCAGATTAATAGGCGTTGGTTGCAGCGCGCCCTTCACCGGCAGCGAAAGCACATCGTCCATGGTTCGGTCGACGTCCTCAGGAAATTGCACGCCCACAAAGTACTGGTTGCCAGACTGTGAGTCGATCCAGAAATTGCGATTCACCGACACACTTGAGTTGAGCGCCACTACTACTTGCAGCACTACGTCTTCAGCGGATAGACCCAACTCTGCCGACTTCACCCGATCAACATCAAGCACCAAGTACGGCGCATCGTCGCGCTGTTGAATCCGCACATCGGCCGTTCCCTGCACGGGTGCAACCAAGTCACGCACCTTGCGCGCGGTAGCGAATGCATCGGCGTTGCTGCCGCCCTCAATCTCAATATCAATCGGTGAAGACGCGCCATAATTGAGCGCGGTGGAAATCATGCCGCCCGTATCAAGGTCAATGCGCAAGTCAGCAAATGCTGGCGTTGCTAGGAATGCTCGGCGAATGTCCGCTGCCCACTCCTGCGAACTCTTGCTGCGATTCTTCCCTAACTGCAGACGAATCACCGCATCTTGCTGACCAGAATTGGTGGTGTATGCCGCGGACCAGTCTGGATTCAGGCCGATCTCTGAAACAATCATCTCTCGCTCAGCAGCAGGAACGGTCTCCTTCAGGAATCGCTCCACATCCTTGACGCGCTCCTCAGTGGCATCCAAACGCAGATTGGACGGCGCACGCAGGCGCAACACAATCTGCCCGGCGTCCACTTGTGGAAAGAACTCGCGGCCAATGAACGGCACCACTGCCAGCGACCCAATGAAGAGCAGGCACACCGCCATCACAACTTTGGCGCGGTTCCCAAGGCACCATCGCAGAGCTGCCAAATATCCGGCAGCTAACCCATCAATGCGACGCTGAAACCGCGCCGACAATTTTGCTACTGCACCCGGCGGCCGCGTGGCGCGCTCATGTGCATTCACCTCATCACGCGCGCGTCGATGGTCATCAGGCAGAAACTTCGCGCACATCATTGGCACAAAGGTGCGGGAGAGAATGAACGAAGTGAGCATGGCAAAGCCCACCGCCAGTGTCAGTGGGCGGAACAGAAATCCGCCGATACCTGGCAACAACGCAAGTGGCGCAAGCACAATAAAGGTGGTGCATGCAGCCACCATCACCGGCACCATGACCTGCGAGCAACCATCAATGGCTGCGCGAATCCGCGATTTACCCATGTGATAATTGCGGTGGTTGTTCTCCAACTCCACAATCGCCTCATCAACCAGCGGGCCGATCGCCAAGGCCAATCCACCAAGCGTCATCGCATTGATGGTGTTCCCCGTGGCATACAGCCCAATGATGGCGCCCATGACGGCAAGCGGAATGGACATGGTGGCAATCAGCGTCATGCGCCAATCACCCAAAAACAACAGAATCATGATGGAAACCAGCACGGCGCCCACAATTCCCTCAAACACCAATGAGCCCAAAGCCGAACGCACCGCGACGGTTTGATCCATCACCAAATCCAGCTTGGTGCCCTTGGGAAGCCGCTCTTCCATGCCTGGAATATTGGCGCGTACGCCATCCACCACACTCAAACTGCTTGAACCACGCTGGCGGTACACCGGCACGAACACTTCATTACGGTCATCAATGCGTACGCGCGATGTCTGAATGGCCGACGCGTCCTCAGCGCGCCCGATGTCACGCAACAGCACGGTGGCCTGCGCGCCAAGAGTAATGGGAAGATCGTTCAAATCTTCCACACGCTCCACCATGGCATTGCTGTCCAGCAGAACCTGCTCAGATCCGAAGTACGCCGTACCGGGAGTCACCATCAAATTTCCGCGCCGCAACGCTGCAACAACATCCATCGGCGCGTAATTGCGCGCTTCCATCTTGGCGGGATCAAGGTAGATCATCACGCTGCGGTCACGCCCACCAACTACCACCGGTGCAATGCAGCCCGGAACAGCGCCGAGCATGTTGCGCACATTGATGCGCGCAATGTCCTTCTGACGCGCATCGTCCATGGAGAGGTTGGTCACCGTCAGAATGCCAACTGGCATGGTTCCCGTTGCATCAAACGGCAGCGCCACTGGCGGCAGCGTGTTGGGCGGAAGATTTGGCAGCGCACCCAACGCCAACGAGTTGGTCAGCGTCAACGCCTCATTTGGATCAATGTCGTCGCGGAAATACACCTTGACAACACTGACTCCAGGAACCGAGCGCGACTCAACAAGGCGTGCGCCCGGCGCCTGATTCACCCATCGCTCAATACGATTGGTGATGGTCTTCTCAATCGACGAAGCCGGCATGCCCGGGTAGTACGTGAGTACCTGTACCGCCGGCGACTTGAACACGGGCAGAATGTCCACCGGAATCCGCGTCAACGAGAGAATTCCCAGGATCGCTAGCACCAACGCGAACGCCGCCACCACGTACGGGTTTCGAACGGAAAGGCGAATTAGCCACATCGTGCGTCGACCTCAGCTCGGGCTCGGCACACGGCCGGGTTGAAATAGTGCTCCACGCGCTGCAGTCTAGCGGTTAGCCAAGAACAATTAGTTGGTATTTCGGTCGCCGCCTCCTAGGCTACGCACTGTGACTTTCCGCGCACCCGCCACCACTGCTGTGATCGCTGCCTTGCTTCTGGCGGCATCGGCCCATGCAGACACGCCGCCCATTGTGCGCGCGCCGCAGGATGAAGTCATTTATCAAATCATGCCGATCGCCTGGCGCGATTCCAACCTCGACACCGTGGGCTCGGTTGCCACGCGCTTTGGCGATTTCGGCGGTCTCGCGGCTACGGAGAGTCTCGACTATCTGCAGTACCTCGGCGTGACGATGGTCTATCTGCAGCCGATTTTCCCGTCGCCGGCGTACCACGGGTACCAACACGGACCCGCTGACCAACTGAACTCGCGCTTCGGCACTGAGGCACAGTTCTTGGCGTTTGTGGACGCAGCCCATGCGCGCGGCATCAAGGTGATCCTGGACTTTGTTGCCTACGGCATCAGCCAGAATTCGCCCTACTACGCATCGGCGTATGGAAATCCTTCAAGCATCTATGACCCGTGGCTGGCGTTCACCAATGCCGCCAACACGTCATATGTCGGCTCGCTTTACACCACCTGGAACGGCGGGCAAGTTGGCTTCATTCACTGGAACCTCGCCAACGCCGCCACGGTGACCACCGTTACCAACTGGGCCAAGAAGTGGCTTGACCCAAACGGCGACGGCAACACCGCTGACGGCGTTGACGGATTCCGACTCGACCACGCATGGGCAAGCGGCGGTGAAGGCTGGGGCGCCAACATCACCTTCTGGGAGACATGGTGCACGGCATTGCGCACACTGCGGCCCGATGTCTTCATCTTCTGCGAGCCATCGGATTGGGGCAATTACGGCACCGACCTGCTCACCGCCAACGCCTTTGATGCGGTGATCACCAAGCCGTGGCAATTTGCCGCGCGTTCGGCGGTCACCAACCGAAACGCATCGGGGCTGTACAGCTCCATGGCAACCACCGTTGCTGCGGTGCCTGCAGGAAAGTTCATCGTTGCGCAGACCAATGACCACGATGCCAACCGACTTGCGTCTGATTTCGGCAGCAACAATGCTCGCCAACTGCTTGCTGCTGCAATCCTGTTCACGCAGCCATTCACACCGAACATCTACTACGGCGACGAAATCGGCATGAAGGGCACCAAGGCGGGCGGAACCACCGACGCGAACGATATTCCCATGCGCGAGCCATTCAAGTGGCAAGCCGTCGCCGGCGCTCCGATGTCCAACTACCCCGCTGCCGTTGCTGGCACGCCGCCTCCTACCTACGCCACCAATAACGACGGCCGCAGCGTGCAAGAGCAGAAAGGTGTTGCCGGTTCGATCTTAGAAACATATCGATCGCTCATCGCCGTGCGTAAAAACTCAGTGGCGCTGCGGCGCGGTTCGTATCTCCCGATCACCTGCCCGAACACTGGTATCTACGCCTTCGTGCGCAGCGATGCGGCGGAGACCGTGCTGGTAGTCATCAACCTCAACTCCAGTTCCGCAAGCAGCACCATTGATCTCAGCGCGTTCACCGTGCCCGCAACCGGCACCGTTCCAACGAGCCTGGAAAACGGCACAACGCTTCCGGTGATCACCGCGTCCAACAAGGCGGCGTATCCCGTCTCGCTGGCTGCCCGTTCATGGTTCATCGCGCGCGCCGCGCTTTCCATTCCGCAGGTGGTGACGCATCCGGACATCGATGGCCGATCGCTGCCAACTGATGCGGGCGCCGCCGCACTGCGTGCAGCGCAAGCGTGCCTCTCATCGTTTGCAGACAACGTTGGCGAACTCAATCAGCTCTTCGCACGCGCTGACGGCGATGCGCTGCGAGTTTCCATCACCAGCAACCTGCCGCAAGATGGCACCTCGCT
>CALQCP020000138.1 GCA_943329105.2 Chitinophaga pinensis
CTCCGGGGGACAATCAGAAATCTTGCGAAGTGGTTCCGTCTGTGCGAGCGGCTGGTGGATCGATCCCCGCGCATGGAACGCAACACGGACAACAGCGCGAGGGTGGCAGGTGAACCCACATCCAAAGGGGTGTTGACCCGGGGGCAAATGGCTCGAGCACTGCGGGAGGGGGCGCTGGGTGAGGCGCGTTCCGGCGGCACTGGTCAGGGTGTGATGGGGGACGCGATATCACGTGTTGATGTTCGTAAATACATAAATAATAAAGACTTACGCATAGTGTGTGGCGGCGTCACTCTTGCGATGTTGATGGCTGTCGCGATCACTGTGGCGCCTACAGAGGGAATTCCTCGGAATTCTGCCAACGTGCCATCGTCAGGCCTCCAGCGTGCCGGATCTATCCCCCGCAAGCCGGGCCCTTTCGTGGGCGACGGCAATTCCGTTCACCCATACGTCTCAGACGTGAACCAGGGGCACCAGAAGAAGATGTTGAACAAGATCACAAGCGTCACCGCAGCAGCGGTGGTTGGAATTGCGGCGACGGTTAATGCGCAAGCAGATCTCTATGTGCCATCGACGTTTGCAACTATTCAGGCTGCGATCAACGCCGCACAAAGCGGTGACCGGATTCTGGTGTCGCCAGGCGTATACCACGAGCAACTTCAGTTGAATGGCAAGGGCATCATGATCGTCGGCTCCTCTGGCGGAACTGCGACGATTGTTCATGGTGACGATCTTCGGCCGGTAGTCATTGGGTCCGGCGAACCAAGTTCATGCATCATCCAAGGTCTAACCTTCACCCATGGTCGCGATGTCAGCAGTAGTGGAGGCGGGGGCGTCAGCCTGAGGGACTCGGCCGCCCAGTTTCGGCAATGCCGTTTCGTCGAAAATGTCGCTGATGGCGAGGCGCTCTGGAGCGGAGGCGGACTATTCGCATGGGCTGGTGATGTGGTGCTTGAGGATTGCGACTTCATCAGCAACAAGGGAAGAAACCAGTCAAGTGCCTCGGCGATATATCACTACGGTGGCGGAAGCATGGTCGTGCGCCGCTGCAACTTCATAAGGAATATTGGAAATTTTGCTGGTGACACGGGGACCGGTCTCGGATCCACCATTAAGTTTCACTCTTCGTTTACGAACGTTAGCGGCGAAATCAGTGGCTGCGCCTTTGTTGACAATGGCTCAGGACTTACGGTCGCTGATCCGAACGAAAATAGTGGTGAGATCTCCATTTACTTCAGCGGAGCAATGGTCACTATCTCCAACTGTTCATTTGAAGCAACTTCGCTAGCAAAATTCTGCGCAGTGGTGGCCGACTTGGGCGCACATGCGATCTTGGGTTCATCGAGGGCTTGTGGATATCCAGCGATGATCTATGGCGCTGTCACCGTCACGGACTCATTGGTCACCAGTTGCGCTGACTGTAACAGCAATGGTGTCGCTGACTTGACCGAGATCCTTACCCAACAGGTTGCTGACACCAACAATAATAATATCCCCGACACCTGCGAATGCATCGGTGATATCGATTTAGACGGCGCCATCGGCGGCAGCGACCTTGGCATCATGTTGGCGTACTGGGGACCAGTCACCACCGAATCAGTCTCACTCCTGAGCGACCTGAATGCTGATGGTTTCGTAAATGGTTCAGACCTTAGTGCCTTGTTGGCTCATTGGGGAGCCTGCCAGGGTTGACGCTGCGCACAGCCATCATTCCATAATTCCAACACGAACTTCCGCCGCCCCCAAGCGGCGGCCTTGTTTGGTCGCTCATGATGTCGCCCGTACGCTATGAGCATGCGATTCGACCAGAATGTCTGGCTCGGCATGCCCGTCGTTGAACGGATGGGCTACACGATGACTTGCATTCTCGATCGCGCGCGGCGCTTCTCGGAAGCCTTGCGTGCCGCGGACGTTCCATTCGCAGTCTGTGGCGGACTCAGCGTCATGGCTTGGGTCGAAACACGCGATCCAGGCTGCGCGCGCTCAACGAAAGACGTCGACGTCCTCATGCGCCGGGGCGATCTACAACGTGCCGCCGATGCACTGGCGCCGCACGGGTTCATCTATGTCGAGGTGAATGGCATTCCGATGGTCCTTGATGGACCAGACGGCATCTCCAGCCAAGCAGTTCACGTGGTGCTCGCCGACGAGCCAGCCTCGCGCAACGAGCGCATCCACACGCCTGACCTTGGAACAAACTGCGACGACGGTCATGTTCCGTGGCCGCGCGTCGAGCTTGAACGGCTCCTCGAAATGAAGCTCCTCGCCATGCGCCCGCACGACATCGCGCACATCGGCGATCTACTGCGCGTGGGGCTCATCGACCGCACGTGGCGCGACCGAGTGCGCGCCGAATTGCGCGAGCGCTTCGACCGCGCGTACAACGAGGCGGAGCGACATTACGGTGGGTCGGTGCACTGAATACGACCGAACAGCGTCTGCGGATCACACCTTCAAGAGTGACTTGTGAAGTTCATCAAATGCCCGCAAGAACGAGGGCAGTTCCCCGTAAATCGACTGCGCCATCGAAGCACGGTACAGGTGGACCGTGTCGTTTCGAGTCCGCACGATTCGGTCCCACGTGACCTCATCGCTAATCCATCCGGCTCGGTGCGCAAATCCAAAGGCTGCTCGTGGGCTCACGACGTCCACTCCATCTCGAGCGGCAATCGCCTGGATCAATTTCCACGCGACCTCATAGGAGAGGTTGAAATGGAGCAACGATGAATCACGCGCAAAGCGCTCGTTTGAATGCGCAAGTGATTCAGAAAGGGCGCCAACAACACGCTCAAGGTCTGCGCGCAGTAATTGAATTCGCTCGTCTTGTGAAGCGCCTGTCATGCAAGTTCCCTCATGTGTGTGCGTGCAACGCGCACAAAGTCCTGGTCTGCGCGCGAGAAGTCCACTAGATCGATGTGTCGAATAGTCGGTAGCTCCTCGACCGCGTGGCGAAGTTCATCAATGATTGAGGCGGGGGTGTTGGTAGCGGCCTCAAAGCCAAGATCAAGGTCTGACCCAGGGCGCTGTGTGCCGGCTGCGAATGACCCAAACAAGAACACCCGTAGACCCCGCCCTGAGAACCGGAGACCAAGATCACAGAGCGCCGACCATACTGCGGGATTCAGGAATCGTGGAGATTCGCCCGTCGACATCATGGGAGAAGTGTAGTGTGATGGGCTGGCGCGCTCGCTACCCTTTCAAAGATGCCGGTGGACCATTTCCCAAGCACCCACGCCACCTGGATCGATGCGCAACTCACCATCGCCGAAGACGGCGAGCGCGCCGCCATTGCTGGTGATCTCGCCGGAATTCCGCGTGCTCACGGAGCCCGCGCCGCATTGCGTCGTCATGTGATGGAGCGGTACACGCAAGCGCTCAGCGCGTATGTCTCCGCGAGTGGTTTGCGTGACTCGGGCGAGCGTGATGAGTTGGTCTCTGGTTTCTATGTCGGCCCCATGGCTGATGACGCGTTCTTTGCGCGCTGGCGCGGCAGCGGTATGCCCCTTCGCCGGTGGCTCATGAATGCCATGAGTTTCCACTGCCGCGGCGTGCGCAGAGATGTGACGCGCGAGCGTGGGCGCATGTCCACTGATGGTCCAACAGAACTCCGCGCTGCTGAGAATGCAAGCCAAGACGCGGCCGCCGCTTTTGACCGTGCGTGGGCTTTGGCGATTGTGAATGAGTCGTATGCGCGTGTGCAGGCTGAGCTTGTCGATCGCGGCCGCGAACATGATGACGCCATTCTGCGCATGCACTTGATTGACGGCATGCCGTACGAGGACGTAGCGCGCGCGATCGGACTCTCCCGCACAGAGTGCTTCAACGCCACACGTCGAGTTGCAGCCGCGGTGCGCGAGTCGGTGAAAGAGATCCTCCGCGAGGAAGGCGTGCCGAACTCTGAACTCGAGCAGGCGGTTGCCGAGGTACTTCGGCTTGTCGGCGGGGAGTGACTGTGCGATACAAAGTGTGCCGAACCGAAATTCCGTGGAATTCGCAACGAACGCCCGTGCGATTGGTGGCTTCGTGCGGTGGATGACAAGGGACACCGATAGCCAACAAACAGATCGAACAGCGAAAGTGCCGCTTTCGGGCGCACAGGCGGCGGCGTTGTTGCGGATCGGCGGGGAGCCGATGCATGAGGCTGAGCGTGCGGATAGCGGCACGAACGGCGTGATTGTCGGCGCGGCCGCCCATGGAGCACCGGCTCACCAAGCCCCCGCCAGTCGCGCGGCGGGCAGGATTACCCTTGCTGTCCTGGGTCTCATGGGGTTCTCGGTACTCGTTCAGGCCAATTCCGAGCAAGTCCCACCGAATGCGCCGCAATCCAGTGGCTTAGTGGGACGAGCGCCAAATACCAGCGCAAACCACATACACGACACACTCCAGGGACACCACAAGATGTTGAACAAGATCACAGGCGTCACCGCAGCAGCGGTGGTTGGAATTGCAGCAACGGTAGCAGGGGCGCAGAGTGGCGCGGTGCAGTGGAAGGTGGAGGATGGGGGGAATGGGCATTGGTATGCGCAGTTAGCCCTAAACGGTCGGACGTGGACGGGTATGAAGAACATATGCGAGGTACAAGGCGGGCATCTTGCCACTGACACCTCTGCTGCGGAACACACCATCATTGTTGGTGTGATGGCTGGTAGTCAAGCATTGCTCGGTGGATGGCAAGACCACACTGACGCTCAGTACTCTGAACCAGCAGGCGGGTGGAAGTGGGTCACTGGTGAAGCGATGTCGTGGACAGCATGGGTTCCGACCGAGCCCAACAACGCCTGGTCTTGGGGTGAGGATGTGATGGGCGCTTGGTCCAATGGAGAATGGGTCGATCTTGCCGATCGCCCGGATATGGGGTTTCCGGTTGAGTTTGCCATCATTGAATGGTCCGCCGACTGCAACAACGACAACATCATCGATTACAGCCAATGCCACAACGGCACGCTGCCCGACTACAACACCAACAACATCCCCGACTGCTGTGAGCGCGGAGAAACGTGCGTTGTTGGCAGCTATCCAGTGCAGTGGCGAACCGAGGATGGCGGAAACAGCCATTGGTATTCCTTCAATTGGATTCTCAACACTGGCCCGGAGGGAGTTTGTTGGCCGGATGCGCGACAGCGCTCGATCGCCACGGGTGGCGAACTTGTTTCGTTGGCCTCGGCAAGTGAGGCGCAATTCATTGTGGATTGTTTCTGCCCTGGTCCTGGTAGCGAATTTGGTTGGATGGGAAATCTTGGATGGCTTGGATACCAAGGGACCCCAGTATGGTCCGACGGCGAACCAGTGACCTACACCAACTGGTACCCCGGCCAACCAAGCGGCGATGGACCATACGTGGCGATGGGATGCCAGACTGCTTGGAACGATATTGGTGGAAGCGGCGGGTGTCACAGTTCATCAGAGTTACCGCTCAGTTTCTGGGTGACCGAATGGTCCACCGACTGCAACAACGACAGCATCGTCGATTACGGTCAAATCCTCACCGGCCAACTCGCCGATTCCAACACCAACGGCATCCCTGATATCTGCGAACAGCCACAGTGCCAAGATGCCGACATCACCAACAACCACATCATTGATGGTGCAGATCTTGGTGCCCTACTCGCGTTCTGGGGACCAGTGAATCCGGTGCTGCCACAGGCCGACATCAACCACGATGGTCAAGTAAATGGCTCCGACCTTGGCATCCTCCTCTCGTACTGGGGACCGTGCCCATAAGCGCAGCTCCACACCACCGGGCGCCTGACCTATCCTCAGCGCCCCGGTGGAAACAGATCACTTCCCAAGCACTCACGCCACGTGGATCGACGCGCAGTTAACAATCGCTGAGCGTGGCGATGTTGACCGGGCACATCAAGTGAATTCCAGTGCGGCCACTGCCGCGCGCGCTGCTCTCCGTCGACACCTCATGGAGCGCTACTACGACGCACTGCGAATCTATGTGCGAACAAGTGCGCTGGTTCGACTTGGTGAGCCAGAGGAAATCGTTGCGGAGTTCTTCGTCCGGGCAGTCGATGCTCCGGATTTCCTGCGGCGCTGGCGCGATTCAAAGATGCCACTGCGTCGATGGATGATGAACGCCATGGCATTTCATTGCCGAGGTGAGCTGCGCGATCAGAACCGGTCGCGCGGTCGAATAGTAGGTGGCGATGGCCTAAATACACTGAAATCAGACGCTGTTGATCCAGCGCGCGCCTTCGACCATGCGTGGGCTGTAGCGCTCGCAAACGAAGCGATGTCAATCGCCATTGCTGACGCTGATGAGCGCGGTCGTCCAAATGATGCGCTGGCGTTTCGTTTGCATGTCATTGATGGGATGCCATATCGATCTATCGCTGCGCAGCTTTCTATGAGTGTTGCACAGGCCGAACACGCTGCGCGCCGGGTGAGTGACCGCATGCGCGAAGCCGTGCGCGAAATTTTGCGCGAAGAAGGGGTCGTCCCACATGCGATGGACGCTGCTGTCGCTGAAGTCCTGCTACTTGTTGACGAGGCTGC
>CALQCP020000139.1 GCA_943329105.2 Chitinophaga pinensis
GGCCGCCTGTGCCACCTGCTTGCCCCGGAAGCCCAAATTGAATGCCGTCTCGCGCGCCTGGAATGCAGCAAGTCCCGTGAGCGGGTCCAGTGCCACCTTGATGATGGCATCAGGGCGGGTCTCAGCGATGTGTTCAATCTCCACGCCGCCCTCGGCGCTGGCGATCAGGGTATTGGTGTGTCGCGTACGGTCCATGACGATTGCCAGGTAGTACTCCTTGGCAATATCCACGCCGGCGGCAACCAAGATGCGCTTCACTTCAAGGCCTTCCGCCGGAGTCTGCGGACTCACCATGCGGTGCGACAGCATGAACTTGGCTGCCACTTCAGCTTCCTCGGCGGTCTTGCAGACCTTCACGAATCCAGCCTTGCCACGCCCACCTGCATGGACCTGTGCCTTGACCACCACGATGCCCACGCCCGAAGCAAACAGCGCGCGAGCCTCTGCGGCAGCGTCCGCCACGGTCTCCACCATGCGCCCGGGCGGGACGGGAATTCCAAAGTCTGCGAGGAACTGTCGTGCTTGGTATTCGTGGATCTTCATGGGATTCGTGCCTGGTGTGCCAGCGGTGTGCCGGGGGCGAAAGTGTACGGGATCAGCGGCCTGTTGCAGCCGCGCGGCGCGTGCTGCGCGCCTTCCACCACTCCCAAACGATGGGCAGCACACTGACGATGACGATGCCAATGACCACCTTCTCAAAGTTGCGCTGCACCCATTCGAGTCCCCCGAGCATGTAGCCAGCGCCAAGGAGCAGCCCCACCCACAAAGCCGCGCCGAGCACGTTGTAGAAGAGGAACTTCATGTAGGTCATGGCACCAATGCCCGCCACAAACGGCGCGAATGTCCGCACAATTGGTACGAACCGAGCCAGCACCACCGCGCGTCCGCCGTGCTTCTCAAAAAAGGCGTGTGTGCGTTCAAGGTATTCGCGGCGCAGCCATCGGAATCGGCCGCTGAATGCCACCGGGCCGATGGCACGACCGATGTGATAATTGACGCCATCGCCAAGCACCGCCGCAACGAATAGGACAGCGGCCATGATCTCGATCCGCACCGTGGGGTCCGTGCCACTCTGCTGTGCCACACTCGCAACGGTGGCGCAGACCGCGCCAGTGGCAAAGAGCAGGCTGTCGCCCGGTAGGAACGGGGTTACCACCAGGCCGGTTTCGGCAAACACGATCAGACCCAGCATGGCGTAGGTCAGCCCAGCGCCAAGCGTCTCCACGATCTGTGCCAGGTTCTCGCGCAAAGCGCCCGGTTGCGAGACCAACTGCCAGAGATCATGAAGGAAGGGATCCATGGATCAGTGCGCCTCAGTTCGATGGTGCAGAAACGGTCGCGGCCCAGCGTGATGCCGGGCCGCAGACGTGAAAGAGGACGGGGCGGGATTCGAACCCGCGTTACGGAGTAATACCCCGTAAACCGGTTTAGCAAACCAGCGCCTTCAGCCACTCGGCCACCCGTCCAGGGTGAGGTTGAAAGTCTAGCAGAGTGCTTCGGGCGTTGCCATCACGGCTTGCCGGTCACTGTGCGTCATAGAGTTCAAGGATTCCGGTGGGGGAGTCGTAGGCGCCCCCCTGCAGGCGCGCCAATGCGGGGGCTGTGGATGTGCAGTACGCCAAGCGTCCTTGTTCGAAACTGGCCGTCAGGAACGGCGCCCCGGGGCCCGTGGTGATGGCAATATGTGTCCAGCGCCCATGGCGATCGACAGAAATGTGCGCTGCATCCGGAATCTTTACAGCGGTAATGACGCCGGCACGATCAATGATCGCCGTGCACTCGACCCGTGCATTGGCCTCCGAGTATTGGTGCCCGTGCTGCCAGCAGCATTCCAGGTGCAGGACAGCTGATGCGTACGACTGCCGTCCATCGAGCGCCTCAGCACTGACCGTCCATGCAATTTCCAGCCGCGCGGTCTGTGCCTCGTGGACGCGTTGACGTGACGTGGAATGTGGTGGGGCAATGGTCATCGCGGTGGCTCCAACGCGCCGAACAGCGCGCTGATTCCCCCGCCGTCGCAGGAGAAGAATTGAGTGGCAAGCGCATTTGTGGAGCAAACGAACAACTCAATGTCGTTGAGTTTGCGATCAAGTTCGTCGGCGCGTGTGGTGGTTTCTTGATCCGCGCCAGTGCGAGGGACCATCGCCGCTGCCTTGCGACACTCCCCGACCAGCGCCAGGAGTGGATCGATCTCGCGCTGCTTGCGTACGCGAATGACCGTAGAGAAGAGCGTGAGCACATCCTGCTCAGCCTGGTAGTAGTCCTTGCGATCAGTCTTATTGTGGGTGCGCTTCACAATGCCCCAGTCCACCAAGGTGCGAAGCGTCATTGAGGCATTGCCGCGACTGATCCCCAGGCGCAAGACCACTTCGTCTGCATTGACGCTTCGTCCTTCAATGAAGAGCAGGGCGTGCACTTCAGCCATGCTGCGCGGCACCCCCCATAACGATGCCATGCGCCCCCAGTGCTCCACGAACTGCTGGTGTGCCTCGGCAAGCCGTTCGGCAGCCAGGGCGTTACAAACTGGTACTTCGGGGCGGAATTCGGGCACGGGATTAAATGTATGCACAGTCGGCACTTCCGGCACGTAATCCTTGAAGGAAAGCCCCCGACCATATGGCCGGGGGCTACGAAACTTTCAGTTCACCGTGAGAACTTTACGGGGCAACGCCGCCGCCCGGGTTAAAGATGTCCACTCCAATGGCAAACGCCAAGAAGTCATGCAGGACGCTGTATCCCGAATTGGTCAGTCCGCAGGTGTAGACGCGGGCATAGGCCTGCGAACCGCCGGTGGAGTTGGACAGAATGTAGTCACTGATGCTGCCAGGAATGGTGAACGCGCCGCCGCCACCGGCTGGTGAGAGTGACGCAGATCCAGCTGCCATCCATCGGTTCATTCGATGGTTGTAGAAGTAGACCACCTCCACGACGGGCAAGTTCCACGACACGCTGGAGTTGGTTGCCAGTCCGATGGACGTCACGTTCTCGGTGGATCCCAAGGACGACACCTTCAGCTGCAGGTCGGTGGTGCCGCCACCGAGTGGGTAGAAGAGGTCTGGACCATAGCCGTTCCCACGACTGCCCGCACGGCGCCGCACTGCACCGATGCGCAATGCATTGCCGTCAAGTTGACGCAGTGAGAAATTGGACCCACCTTCGTAGGTGCCGCAGATGATGTCGTACGCCACGGGTGTTCCGCCGAAGGTGTTCGAGACAATCCACGACACCGTGTTGGTTGCGCGCGGGAATCCACCGATCCGAGCAATGATCGCGCCGTTCACTTGCAGGTCAATGTCGCCAACATTCGGGTCGCCATCTTCGGGATAGCCGGGCATCTGCGGCGACGCGTAGTCGATACCGCACTGTCGGTTGACATTCGCGTCCGTACTGATCGCGGTGCGGAGCACCTGTGGTGGCAATGGAGCTCCGAACCACGCGATGGAGAAACTCTGCAGGCGAGCGCACCATCCAGAGATGATTGGTGCTGCAGAACTTGTTCCGTTGAACACTGAGGTGTAAGTACGGAGGCGGTCCACTTCCAGCGGGTTGTCCGATGAATTGGTTCCGTTGAACAAGTCTCCGTAGCCGCAACTGGTGACTCCGGTACCCCAACCAGAAAGGTTGACGTTGCCGGTGTTGTTGTCCGCGCTGGTGAAGTTTGAGAAGTTCAGGCGGCAGTAGCCGTTGCCAGGGAATGGACCAGGAATCGAAACATCGGTCGACAATTGACCCACCTGGAATCCGGGCCAGCAGGCACCAACAATCACCGCTCCCGAGTCTCCTCCGGCGCCGCCTGGCGAGGTGATCACTGGCGCGGCATCGTTGCCGGCAGAGATCACCGTGGTAATTCCGGCGTTCGTTCCGGTGGTCACAAGGTCGAACATGAACGGGCTCGCAACGACGGTGTTACCACCGCCAGAGCCGATCGACATGTTGATGACATCGCCTTCTTGCAGGGCAATCAGAGCGTTTGTGTAGGCATTCTCCAGACGTGCGCCTTCTTCACGGCTGACGATTGGATAGAAACTCAGGTCGGCGCCATCGGCAATGCCGGTCACGCCGATGTTGTTTCGCTCAGCGCCAATCACTCCCAAGACGGCGGTACCGTGATTGGGGTCAAGCGGCGGCGAGACCACCAACACCTGCGTCTGGTTGGGCTCCGGGACAACGACGTTGATGAGGTCTTCGTGGTTGACGTACGCGGCGTGCTCAATGACGGCCACCTCAACACCTTGACCACGCCCCTGCTGCGCTGGATTGATATTGAGTTGCTGCAGGAGCACCTCGTATCCCTGCAGATCAAGACCGCCTCCGCGGTACCCGGAATTGATGGCCGCGAGCGTACCGAGGTTGGACTGCGTGTTCCGACGCTCCGCGTCCCCGGGGAATGCCGTAGCGTTCACGGTTGGCGCCTTGAGCGGGTAGGTTAAGGGTGGCGGCGCTGTGGCCGGAAGAGTGTCGAATGGACCAAGAACCGCATTACCCACCGTGTAGGTCTGGTAGCCACGCGCGTTTCCCGGCGTACCGTCCAAGTTCTCACGGTTGCCCGCTGTCAAGAGGGGAGTTTGCCCTCCGGGAGGGAAGACGTCGGTCGGCAGTGATTGACCCGTGCAAGGGCTGTCGCGGAGCGTTCCGTCTGGTGCATTCTGGGCCTGGGCCACGCAATTCAGGTCCCACTCAATGACGCAGCAGGATGGATCGTTGCGGCACACGTAAACGCAGCAACTCACCTGGTTGCAGCCGCCGAACGTGTGCTCCACAAAGCAGCCGCTGGAGAATGCCAAGTATGCACCTTCGAGGCTCGGGTCGGGAAGTGCCTGCTGCGCGACATCAAAGGGGGCCCGGCCCTCATCGCTGGGTTGCAGTGTTGGATAGACCACCGGGACCAATGTCCCGGATACGAATGCGCCGGTGGCGGGATCGGTTGTGTAGGTCAGCAGCTGGCTCGTCACGGTTGGCGCGGGGACAGGCGTCTCCACTATTCCGTACACCAAGACATCTGGGCTCGGCACCGGATTGATCGGTCCGCGCATGGCGAAGCAGGGGTCGTACTTGTAGCTGCTTGGAATTGAGACTGCGGAGCCTCCGCCGCCCTGAATCGCTGGGCTGGCGTCGTACACCGTGCTGGTGCAGAGGATGTTGGCATAGGTGGCGCAAACTGCATCCCAGCCCTGAGTGCCGTCGCCATTATTGCAGCCTGGGATGAGTGCCGCGACGGTTTCGCAGCAGTTGGTGTTATTGCATCCGTAACGGCACGCTGGCAGTGAACCATCGGGCGCGGTGCATGCATTCACGTCGTTGCAGCCCTGTCCGCCACCGAGCGTTGAGCAGCGGCTGTCAGGCGAAGTGGTGTAGCAGTTGGTGATACCAGTGCCGTCGCCGGGGCCGTTCGCGCCGCAACCGTCTTGTTCTGCTGCGTTTGTGGTACCACCATCGGGCATCATGATGCGTTCAATCTCAACCCATTCAACGATGTCGAGATCGTTGAGTGCGCGTGCCGCGTCAACGAGTTTTTCCGGCTGTACGTCCACGTAAACGATGCCCGCCAAGTCGGCCTGCGCCATCTTGCTGATGCGTTCGGCGCGCATTTCCAGGGCGCGGAGTTCTTCCGGCGTGCGGCGCAGCGCTTGACGCACGGTGCCGCCGAAGCCCGACAGAATTTCAGTGACTTGCGGAATGGGCTGGCCATTGGCGCCGCGAACAGTGGTGCTGGAAATGCGGTCAGCGCGCACTTTGAGTTCATCGCGGAACTTGACGCCGAGTTTGCCGTTCCATTGCGGGCGACCAGAGATCGGATCCTCGGGGAGGATGATGTCAGCGGAGCGTTGCTTTGGACGAACGGCGCGGGGGGCCAGTCCTCCAGCGACGGGCTGCGTGATCAGGTCGTCAACCTTGGCCGACACTGGAGCAGCGGTAGCGAGCTGCTTTTCCGGGATGATCGGAGCAGCGGCGAGGAGCACAGTCACGATGCCAGCGGCGCACGCCGTTGCGGCAAGACGGATCAGCATGGGTCAACTCTCCAACCCGGCGATCCTTCGCGCGGGCGTTATGTAACAACAACAACTCCGACCAAGGAGGCGCCTCCTAATGGCCATTTCTCAAAGTCCATACGTAAGTTACTCGCGCTCTGATGCCGGATCAAGGCAATCAGGGGTTCGATTACCGCAGATTCGCATATCGGTCATTGCTGCGACCGGTCTAGCCACGCCCGGGAGCGTTGGCCGACGTGGCGGCCGCCTGGGTGAGCACGCGATGCCCAATGTCCCGGCGGAAGAATGCCCCTGGGAACCGAATGCGGCTCGCCGCAAGGTTGGCCAACTCCTGCGCGCGACGCAGGTCGGCGGCGAGGGCGGTCACGCCAAAGACTCGCCCGCCCGCCGTAACGATGTTTCCTTGTGGATTCGTGGTCGTTCCAGCATGAAAGATGATCACATCCTCGCCTGGACCGGCCACATTTGCGGCCGTCTCCAAGCCCTCGACCACCTGAC
>CALQCP020000140.1 GCA_943329105.2 Chitinophaga pinensis
ACATGCAAGTCAATGCGGTCGACGATCGGACCGCTCAGCCGCTCCATGTATTGCTCCTGATCGCGCGCGCCCTTGGTGCCGTCGCGACGATTGCCGCGCGCGGTGGGATTCATGGCGGCCACCAGAATGCTGCGTGCTGGAAATCTGGCGCTGCCGTGCGCGCGGGCCACCGTGATGAATCCGTCTTCCAGCGGTTCGCGCAATGCTTCCAGCGCACTTCGACCAAATTCTGGCAACTCGTCCATGAACAATACGCCGTGATGCGCAAGGGTGACCTCGCCCGGGCGCGGGACGCCCGCGGCACCGCCGCCAACGAGGGCCACCGTGCTTGCCGTGTGGTGCGGCGCGCGAAACGGTCGCTCCGTTACCAACCGCGGAACTCCAACGCCCGCCGCGCTCCAGATCCGCGTGACTTCCAATGCCTCCTCTGGCTCCAACGGCGGCATGATGCCAGGCAGCGCACGCGCCATCATGGTTTTCCCGCAACCCGCCGGGCCAATCAGGAGCGCGTTGTGTCCACCGGCAGCCGCAATCATCAATCCACGCTTTGCTGGCCCCTGCCCGCGAATGTCACGAAAGTCAACATCGTGCACCGCACCCGCGATCGCCGCTCGCACATCAATTGCCTCCGCACGCAACAACGTGTGCGTGCCGCGGAAGAATGCCACCACTTCGGGCAACGACTCCGCAGCACGCACGTCCACCCCTTCCACCATCGCCGCCTCACGCGCGTTCGCGGCCGGAACAATGATTCCCTCCAAGCCCTGCGCGCGCGCAAGGAGCGCCATCCCCACCGCCCCACGCACTGCTCGTAACGATCCATCAAGACCCAACTCACCCGCCAACATCCACGCATCCATGCACGGAACCTTCGCTGCCCGCGTACTGCCCTCCTCCAGCGGCGCGGCCATGAGGAGAGCCACCGCAATCGGCAGGTCAAACGCCGGTCCTTGCTTCCGCAAGTCAGCAGGCGCGAGGCTGATGGTGGTGCGATGCCGCGGCGGATCGAACCCGCAGGAAGACATCGCACTCTTCACCCGCTCAATACTCTCCCGGACCGCAAGATCCGGTAGCCCAACAAGTGTGATGCGCGGCAGCCCGCGCGCCTGCAGCGACACTTCCACATCACAGCGGACTGCGTCAATGCCCTGCAGGGCGAAACTTGGAATCGTTACCAGCATGGTCGCAATCATCCGGCCCATGCGGAACCGCCATAGCAAAGACCGCCCTATTTCCTGCAAGTCCGTTACTCTTTCCCCGTGGATCCGCAGATCGTCATCGAGTACATGGCATTTGGCCTCTTTGGAGGAATGATCGGCGGTCTATTGGGAATCGGCGGCTCGGTGGGAATCATTCCGCTCGCCACCATCTTCATCAGCCCCGACAAGCAACAACTGCAATGCGCTGCCATGCTCTGCAATGTAGCAGTCGCCTCCACGGCGTACCGTCGCTACCTCATGGCAGGGAAGATCGAATGGACGTTCGCGCGACGGATCGTGCCGGCAGCAATCGTCTTTGTGCTTGCCGGCGTCGCCGCCAGTACGGTGATCGACGCCAGCAGCTTTCGCGTCATGTTCGCCGCGTTTCTTATGGTCGTGGCCGTTCGAGAATTTCGCCTACTCGCCATCGGCAGCGAGCATTCCCCCGACGACGCGCGCGAACTGTCGCCAGCGCGCGGCGCGGGCATCGGCGCGATCATGGGATTCTTGAGCGGACTGCTTGGAATCGGTGGCGGCGTTGTGGGCGTACCGCTGATGCGTGCGTGGGCCAGGATTCCCATGAAACGCGCCGTGGTCACCAGCGTCTGCACGATGGTTCCGCTAGCCATGGTTGGCGCCACCATGAAATCGATCACCCTCTGGAACACGCCCGTTGATTCCAACGGAGCCACCATGACCACGCTCGCCGCGGGATCCGCTGCCGCCGCAACCACCAGCACCGCCGCGTCTTCCGCAACCATTCCCAGCAATGCGCTCATCCCCGCGCTACTGATCGCTGCCTGCCTGATTCCCACCGCCATGGTGGGCAGCTGGATCGGTGCAACCATCAATGTCCACGTCACTGGCAAGGCAGTGCGATGGGTGCTGGCCACGTACCTGCCGCTGGCCGCTGCGTGGATGGCGTGGCCCGTGATTGTTCAGTGGTTGTCCGCTTCGGCGCCATGATTGCCGCGCGAAGTTGTCGAGCGTTGCTCATTTGTCCAGCGCTTCCCCGTTGTCGAGCGTTACTCATGTGTCCAGCGCTGCCCCGGCGTCAGAAGTTGCCCAGTGATAACGCTAGACTCGCCGCTCAATGACCCGCGTACTACTTGTTGAGAGTGAACCTGCCATACGCGATCGCCTTGCGCTTGCACTACGCAAAGCGCGCTTTGAGGTGCGATCCGCAAGCGATGCTGAGAGCGGTCTGAAATGTGTTGCAGAAGAACATCCGGAAATTGCACTGTTCGGGACATGTGCAGTGGGTATATCTCTTGCAGAATTTTGCAGCGCTGCCCGCGCCGCTGCCGCTTCCGGCCACATGCAAGTGATTGCGCTGCTGTCATCAGAAGTCACCGCTGCCACTGCTATCCGCGCCGCACTCCTTGCTGGTGCCGATGATGCGCTGCCAATACCAACCGACACCGCGCTTCTCATCGAAGCGATCCGCGCGCAAGAACGTCGAATTCCCGGCTCCGTGCCCACCACCATTACTGGCGCAAGCGTTCATGAAGCGATCCAATCCGCGCTGGCCTCCATGCGACGGCCGGTGCTGGTGGTCACCCTGGAACTTGAAGACGCGGGCGCCATTGCATCGATCGAAGGATGCGAAACCCTCCGCGCACTGGACGAAGTGTGGCGTGCGCGTATCCGGGCACTGATTCCGGAACAAGCATTTCTCTTTGCGAAGGCGCCGGGTGAGGCAATTGCATTACTGCCAGGTTCAACACCCCAACCTCGAACACTTCTTGCCGCACTGGGCGGAACTGGCCAGCCAGCGGAGCGCATCGGCACCATCGATATGCGCATTCGCGCAGCCTTGGGTGTGGTGCAACTTGCCGCGGATGAGGCGCCGCCCATCGAACAAACACTGGCACGCAGCAAGCAAGCACTCCGACTCGCCCGCCATGGTCCACAACCACGTATCAATTTCTATGACGCGGCCGATGCCACGCGCGCGCTCAATGATCTGCAACTGGCCACCATGCTGCAGCATGCGCTGGAAGAAGGGAAGTTTCGGCTGGTGTATCAACCGAAGGTGAGCATTGCGACTGGCGCTACCGTTGGCGCCGAAGCACTGATTCGTTGGAAACTACCAACCACTGGTGAGTCAATCGCGCCGACGCGCCTCCTTGCCATTGCTGAAGACGCTGGACTCCTTGATGAAATTGGAGGATGGGCGCTGCGCGAAGCATGCCGACAGTGCTCGGCGTGGTCGCTCGCAGGTATGGACATTCCGGTCAGCGTGAATCTTGCCGCCAGCCAGTTCCGACGCGGCGACTTGGTGGATGCCGTTCGCCTGGCGTTGAGTGAAACGGCATTGCCGGGCCGACTCTTGACGGTTGAAGTTCAAGAAGGCGTGTTAGTGCAAGAGGGGCCACTCGTTCGTCCGCAGTTAGAGGAGTTGCGCATCAATGGCGTTCGCATATCGGTTGATGACTTTGGTACAGGCGTCGCGGGCATCGCCGTGTTGCGGCAGTTTCCCATTGATGAACTCAAGATTGACCAGTCCGTCATCGCACGGCTTCCTGGTACCGCGGACGATCGAGCGATGGTGGACACCGCCCTCCGTCACGCGCGGCAGCTCAATATCGACTGCGTGGCCGAAGGCGTGGAAAGTGCTGCGCAGTGGGCGTTTCTTGCCGAACATGGCTGGCATGCAGCGCAGGGTTGGCACATCTCCCACCCGATGGCCGGCACGTCCATCCCAGGATTCGTTCGCAACGAACCGGATGCGATCGCTGCAAGCAGACGCGCTGATGCATAGGTCGCGCTACTTCTGAACCCCCGCGAGATCCAAGAAGAATGCCTGCTCGCGCGCGGCCTGTTGCAGACGCTCAAAGCGTCCGCTCTTACCGCCGTGACCGGCTTCCATATTGATGTGCAACAAGAACGGATTAGCGTCCGTGCGCAGCCGACGCAAGCGCGCAACAAACTTGGCGGGCTCGTAGTACTGCACCTGTGAATCCCACAGTCCAGTGGTCACCAGCATGGCCGGATAGTCCTTTGCCGTCAAATTGTCATAGGGCGAATAGGACAAGATGTACTCGTACGCTTCCTTGGATTCCTTGGGATTTCCCCACTGCGTCCACTCATTGGTGGTGAGCGGAATGGTCTCATCAAGCATGGTGGTGAGCGCATCAACAAACGGAACATGCAGGCCGATGCCCCGGTAGTGGCTCCCCGCTTGATTGGCCACCGCGCCCATCAACAGACCGCCCGCGGATCCACCCGTTGCAAAGATGCGACCGTCACACCACTGCTCATTGCGCAAGAAATCCGTGGCGTCAACAAAGTCGTTGAACGAGTTCTTCTTGTGCATCAATCGACCATCCTCATACCAATCCTGGCCCATATCCGCGCCGCCGCGAATGTGTGCGGCAGCAATCAGGAACCCGCGATCCATCAAACTCACCGCAGCGGAATCGAACTCCGCATCGGTCGGGAACCCGTACGCGCCGTAACCCTCAATGCGCATGGCATGCTTGCCATCGCGGGCATACGCGTCCTTACGCCACGAAAGCGAAACCGGAATTCGCTTGCCATCACGGCTCGGCGCCCAGGCACGCGCGGTTTCGTATTGATCGCCTTGGTACCCAATGACTGGCTGCACCTTTCGAACCGTGCGCGCCGCGGTTGCCAAGTCAACGTCAATCGTGGTGCGTGGCGTGACCATCGACGTATAACCGATGCGCACCGAAGTGTTCGCCGCATCCATGTTCTCACCAAAGGTCATGGCGTATGCAGACTCATCCGCTGGCACTACCGTGCCATTGCCACCAGTCCACGGAATGATGCGAACACGCGGATTGGCATCAACGCGCTCCAGCACGGCAATTCCTGAATTGAAAGCAATGGCGTCATCGACTGATGCATCCGCACGTTGCGGCAGAATGGTGTTCCACCCAGCGCGGTCATCTGCAGCAGACTCCGGTGCCACCACCAGTCGGAAGTTGCGCGCGCCTTCGTTGGTGCGAATCAGCCACTTGCCGGCACAATGGTCCACATAGTTGCGGACATTCGGTCGGCGCGGAAACACTACGGCTGCAGGAGCATCCGGACGATCAAGCGGCACCACGCGTAGTTCGTTGGTGTCGTAACCCTCCATGGTGATCAACAGGTATTTGTCGCTGCGACTGGTGCTAATTTCCGTGAACAGCGTCTTGTCCGGTTCGTCATAGACGAGGGTGTCTGCTGCAGACGGTGTGCCAAGGACATGGCGGTACACCGGGCCACTCTGCAGCAACACCGGATCTTGCCGAACGTAGAAGACGGATTTGCCATCCGCAGCCCACTCCACTGACTCCAACGTTCCTTCCATGTGATCCGGCAGCATGGCACCCGTGCGCAGATCCTTGAAGCGAATGGTGTGCATGCGGCGGCCGGTGACGTCCTGCGTCCACGCCAACATGTTGCCATCGGGACTGGCAGCCATCTTGGAAACCCGAAAGTAATCCTCGCCCTTGGCCATCGCTGGTACATCAAGCAAGACTTCTGGCTGCACGGATTCATCTTGCGCCGCTGGGGTCCCGCGTCGGCGCATGTAGGTTGGATATTCCGCGCCGGTATCGAAGCGCGTCCAATACCAGTAGCCGTGATCGAATGCCGGCACGGTGGAATCATCTTCCTTGATGCGTCCACGAATCTCTTTGACGAGCGTCTCCTGCAGCGGCACCAGCCGCGCCATCATGGCCTCGGTGTACGCCTGTTCCGCGTTGAGATACGCCATGATGTCCGCGGGCTTCTTCTCCGAGTTGTCATTGCGAAGCCAGTAGTACTCATCGGTTCGGTCACCAAAGGGGCTCTTGATGACGAACACTTCCTGGCGCGCTACCGGCGGCTGGAGTGCAGATGCTGCAGTCGGCTGGTGCATGGCGGCCGGAGGTTCTGCCGTCTCACTCGCTGCGCCCGGTTCCGAGTTCGCGGTGGCCGCCGAGGCCGTGCCTCCCGCGCCACCTGACGTACATCCCGCAACGACCAGCGCACTCAGTGCGGCGGCGACCGGGACGGCTACATGACTCACGATGGCTCGAATGCGCATGCCATAGAGCGTAGCGAACCGCCCCACATCCGGAGGGGATGCGGGGCGGTGGTTGGGCTTCAAATATTGCCGCGCTACGAAATGCCGCAGGCAGGCCGTACCGAGTACTTATGCGCTGAAACTGGAGCCGCATCCGCACGTGGTGCTGGCGTTTGGATTGGTGAAGACAAATCCGCGTCCCATGATCTCATCCTTAAAGTCGATCGTGGTGCCGTTGAGGTACAGGAAGCTCTTTGGATCGCACACCACC
>CALQCP020000141.1 GCA_943329105.2 Chitinophaga pinensis
CACTCAAACCCGTCCAACAGACCAGCCATACCCACCGCAATCACCGCGAGAGTGGCGGCGAGGCCAGCAAACAACACGATTCGGGTAGGAGCCTTCACTCGCGCGAGTGTAGCGATCGGTCACTTACCGTTGCTGACGATTTGTTGCGCGCTGGCGGCGCTTCCGGCAGCACGCGCGGAGGCTGCGTTGGCCATGATTGCCTGCGCCTCAGCCCCGGCGGCGGCGGCTTGAGCACGACCAACATAGTTGCCCATACTGCGTCCAAACAGACGACCCGCATTCGTTGACGCCGTCTGCTCCATCTGCCGAGCCTGCTGCACTGAACTATTCAATTGCGCGGCAATGGCTAACGCCTGCGAACGCGCGTCAGAGCTGGAGAGTGCCGCACTTGTAGCGACATCGGTCTTTGCCCGTGAAGAGAGCGCCTGAGCAACATCATCAAAGAACTGGGCCTGAGTGGCCAGCGCGGCGGCGGTGCCGTCGGCCGTCTCCACATCCTGCCGACGCGAAGCCGCTGCAGCCTCAAACTGCTGGCGGTTGGTTCCAAACTGGTCAACGGCTGGTTGAAGCCGAACAGCGTCTGCTTGGAATCTGATCGCGCGAACAGACTCGGTCTTCGCTGTTTCCGCTGATCCAACTGTACTGGTCGCTGCTGCACGGGCCGCGTTCGCTGATTCAGTGGTCGCCGCACTCTGCATCACCGCGCCCGCCGAATCTCCACTTTGCGCCGCCGACACGGTACGCAGCAGTCCCGCACCCGCTGATGCCTCGTGCGCTTCGGTCAAAATGCGCGAATCCGTGGCGCTCACAAACGCCCGTTCGGCATTTCCTGCCGCTCCTTCGGCGCCATCAAAGGCTGCCACCATCTGCGTACTGACCGTCGCCATTTCGTTCAAGGAAACCACCGCCGCCTGCGCCCCCATCTGTGCCATAACCGCCTCTGCTGCAGCGCCGGCGGTAAAGCGCCCGAACGCCAGCGTGCCCGCTTCATTCGCCGTGGTGTATCGGGTTTGACCCGAAACCAAGTCAATCTGCGCCTGTGCACCAATGCTGGAGTTCGATGCGAGCAGTGAGTTGATATTGCCGGCAATAGCTTCCACGCGGTTCTGCTGGGCAACCAATAACAGTGTCTCCACCAAATCCTGCGCAGCCTCGGCACGCGAATTCGCTTCAGTAGCACTCGCGGCCGATGCTCGAGCGAAGCTGTCAACACGTTCCACTGAAATTCCAAAGCGAACGCTGAGTGCTTGAGTGACGACCGCGAGTTCCTGTGCCGCGCTGGCCGATCGCGTAGCCAAGCCCGCGCGGCCCACTGCTTCGGAGGCAAGCATATTGATATCCACACTCGCAGCGAGAATTGCATCAATGGCCATCGATGCTTGCCTGGTGAGTCCTTCCAATTCACGCGGCGTTACTGCACCGTCGAGGATCTCCTCCAACTTCGCAGCGCCACCTGATACGCCGAGCGACGAGCCGTCCTTGACACCCTGGAATGCTTGGTCCATGGCATTCAGCGAATCGATGACCGCGTCACTTCCAAGGTAACGCTCGGCGGAAGTTGACCGCTCCAGGCCAGCAATTCCTGAGTCCATTTCGTCGGCCGCTGAGTTGAGGGCCTGTAAATCGGTGCGAATCTGTTTGCCGGTTGCCGCGGCCTGTGCGTTCTCGCCAATCGCACGGGTGTTCAGTTCGCTCACTGCAACAAATGCGGATCGCTCCTCAGTTTCTGCATCGTTCGTCCGTAAGTCAATCGCGCGAACTGCTGCAAGCGCGGCATCGGTGTCTGCCAGCGTGCGCATCAGGAAGGCGTATCCCACACCTTCCAGGACAGTTTCGGCCTCGTTCACCGTTCTCCTCAGCTGACCGCTGCGGCGTGTCACTCCACTATCAATTGCAGCCCACTGACCGACCAACCGAACGCGCTCTGACAGCAGGCGCTGATACAACTGCTCGACCAATCCGAGCGATTCAGCGCGCAGGTCGTTGGCAGCTGTGTCCCGCGCATCCTGCACTGCGACCAATTTTGCATTCGTTTCGTTCAACAACTCCGTGGCTGACTCGAGTCGTGCCAGTGACTCGTTCGCGAGTACCGTCATCTGCGCGGTGGGTGATGCTGCCCGCAATTGTTCAACCAGAACATTGAGTCGCAGCACGGCTTGCTGAGCGCTTGCCGCCACACCGGCAATTCCGCCACCCGACTGCACCATGGCGCTGAGCGACGCGACCGCCTGTTGATACTCAGCCATCGCCGCCTGCGCGCCAGGTCGAGTGGTTTGATCCATTGAAGCAATCGCTGCTTCCAAGTCGCCGCGGTCAAAGTCCATGGCTGCGCGCTCATCCGACGCCGCATCACGCGCATCGCCCATCGCCATGATGGCCCGCCGCGCTTCGTCAACAAGCTGCTGCAGCCGGTCACTCGGTCCACCGTTGCCGCCAGGCGTCAACTCAAGTAGCGAAGTTGCTTGATGCGGGCCGAGGCCGCCCACAAGCGCACGGATGGCTGCCAGTGCATCGGACGCCTGCGTGCGTTCATCGTCAAAGACGCGGAAGTGCGTCTCCGCGGCGGGCCTCAGCGAATCACCAACACGCGCGGCGCGTTCGTCGAACGAGGCAATTGCATCCTTAGCAATCGCGCCCTGCTCGCCCGCAGCACTCAGTGCGTGTTCATGTGCCGCAAGCGCCGCTTTGGCCTGATCGCTGCGCGCCGAAGCCAAGCCTTGCAACGCAAGCAGCGCATCGTTCTGCGCTTCAATCGCATCCAGTTGACCGTCCGCCTGCATCAAGTACTCGATCGCGTGAGTGACATTGGTATTGGCAACCGTCACCAGAGTCTGCACGCGACTCACCACATTGTTGTCGCCACCAGAACGACCAGCAGCCTTTTCCGCTCGAGCGGAAGTTCTGTTGGCGGTCGTTGCCTGTGCCGAACTTCCTGGCTGTGATGGTGCCGCACCGTTCGCGGCGGTTTGAACTGCCTCGCTCTGCGTGGTGACCGGCAATCCAGTTCCCGTAGCGGGAGCGCTGGCAGCTACCACCGCGGAGTGCGCTGGATTCTGCAAGTTGGAAGAACTTGCCGCGTCCCGCGACATTTGCACCGTGGTGTTGTTGAGTGAATATTTCAGTTCGATTGCGTTGATCGCGTTGCGTCGCGCACCCAACACCTCAACCTGCTTAAGTGGGCCGCTGGCAACTGCAAATTCCGTACCACGCACGGCCAACGTGGTGCTTGGAGTGACCACCTTGAAATCATTGGAAAGGCCCACCTTGTCAACTTTGAAATCGGCGCGACCATGTTTCACCGCCGCAGCAGTCCGCAGCGTGTCGCCATCTTGCACGACGGTTGGCAATTGGAACAATGTTCCTGCATCAATGAGCGCCGTGGCGTTTCGACCAATGCGCATCGCTGCATGCGAACGCAGACCGGTGCGAACTTCAACGCCCTCCCCAACAACATCGTTTACTTTCGCGTCCTGCCATGGACTGGTTTCATTGGCGCGCCATTGCACCTTGCCCGCAACATCAATGAAGACTGCACGCAAAGCTTCGCCCGCAGGTGCCGCCGGAGCGGCTGGATCAACTGCTGCGGTCGCGGCAGCGGGTACGGGAGCCACTGCTGCATCCTGAGCCAACGCAGCCGACCACACCGCACCGGAACTCACCGCGGCAAGAAGGAGCGAAGTGATACGAACCGCACCCACGCCCGCGAGTTGCTGTGAGAACACCTTGGTCGAACGGAGTCGGTCATTGTGCGCTGAATCAGGCACGGTCATCTTTCGGTTGATTTCGTTACGTCCCACAGTGCCCCTACGCGCGTCGCCTTCGGCAAGTGCGACCATCCTGACAAGCAGACCTGCCGGAGCAACCACCATCCAATTCCACGAACCAATCAGCAAGCAAATCGACGCCGAATAGGAAACAATTCTTTGCTTCCCAAACCGACTATACGACCGATCTAAGTGCCTTTCCAGCAGAATCTTCCGTCAATACCGCACTTAAGGAACCTCGCTGGGCGCCGGAGCAGGCGCCGCGGGGGCGGAGAACGCCGAGTTGGGCAGCCCAAACTCCACGGAACTCTGGTCAAGGAGCTGATTGGGGGCTCCGGCGGGGATCACGCCCTCGCCCGATGACCCCTTGGTGGGCGACTCTGCAAGCGCCAACGCCTTGCCCGATTTCTGAACGCGCGCCAGGCGATTGATGAAATCCACGAACTCGCGACCCGAAAGCGATTGGTTCTCGGTCCGAAGCGGAATCACATCCATGAACACCAGTTCCTTGGTGGCGTAGCGCGGAATCGGTCCCATCAGCCGCATGGTCAGTCCGCCCTTGATCCCCACAATGCGACAGGCCGCCACCGACATCCATCCAATCTGCGCACTTTCGTCAGCGGGTGGACTCCATCCGCTCCCCACCCATTGCTTCTGGCGCGCAACGGCTATGCGGCCTTCATAGGTACTGGAGAGGTCCGTTCCGTCTGCAAAGACGATCAGCCCGTGCAGCGCGTCATCGTTGGTCACCACCATCTGCTTCTCCAGCGCGTCCAGGAAGTCAAGCTCCTGCGCCGAGCGCGGGAACTGATCCACCGCACTGTCCTTGATGCGCGCGCGTTCACACCCAATACAACAGCCCATCAGTAGCACACTGGCCACGCACATGGTGATGACACGATCAGAACGCATACGTCGCTCCAACATAGATGAATTGACGGGGCTGGCTTTCAGTATCGGTGAATAGCGGCGTATTCGGCACAAAGACACCATATCGAAAGCTTGTGTTGAGATCGCCAAAGATTCGCACGTCAATATTGAAGTCATACTCGCTGCCCACCAAGTTTGAGCCACCGAAATTGGTAGGTACCGAGATGGGCGCGTCAGCATCAAACCGTGTGTACAGAAATGCCGTGCCGCTAAAGCGAGTTTCACTGAGACCGTCGATCCCCTTGAACGGATTGAAGGACAGTGTGAACGAAGGAATGATCATGTTGGATGCTTCCGGAGCAAGCACCAATCCAGTGTTTACATAGCCAAGCGAATTGAATGCCGTGTCCGTCTTCCCGGGCTCGATACCACCGTAGGTGTTGCCGGAGTCAAGTCGATACACCGAGCCAGAACCCGCAAGCATCTGAAAGTCAACACGTGCGTCGCTTGAATCACGCGCCAACCACGACAGTCCCACCAGCCCTGCCTCGGCAAGAATCGGCACGGTCTTCTGCGGTCGTCCCAGTTCATCAGGCGGGAGGTTCGAGTCGTGCTTGATGGGGTCGGAAAGTGTGGTACCAGTCTCCACCGCAAACTCAATGCGATAAAGCAAATCACCACCAAGCGCACCGTTGATTCCCGTGCCCCAATACTGACTTTCGTAATTGAACTTGGTCTCCACCTGAAAGTCAGCCGGCACGCCGCCCGGAAGCATTTCCTTCTGCCCCGCGTTCTGGTCCCACTGCGCGAGGGCGTATGCAAACGGAACATGCGCACCGAGCTTGCAATCCACTTTCCCGCCCAAATAGAAGCGGTTGGTATCGGTGTCGTACCCAGTGCGTGAGGTGTCCCAGTCAATCGTGTCATGACCAGCGGTGATTCCCGCCAGGCCACTGAACGCTACTGCTCCAAAGCTGGCATCCGCAGTAGCCGCATACATGTAGTCCGCCAGCGTGAGACCATTCGCCCACATGACATACTGGCGACCAACGCGCGCCTTGGCGGTCCACTCACGTGTCGCACCATCCTGTGCAGCCATCCAATTACTTAGGTCAATTTCCGCCCAGTAAATTTCCCCGATCGGCACCTGCCAACCATCGCCCGAGGACGAGAAGTCCCCGATGGTGTTCCAGTCGTTGTACTCAATGCGCAGCCGACCAAAGAAGCGGGCGTAACTATCAATTTCCACGCGACCATAGAGGCGCGCGTCGTAGGTGTTCAAGTATTGCGCTTGGCTTGACGAATCATCAACCTCGCTGAATCCGTAGCGAAAGTAACCGCCGTAGTCCATCAAGATGCGTTCAGCGATGGGGGTATTGGCGAAGAACTCGCGCCGATATTCGGCGTCTTGGAAGTTGAGAAGGGTCTGTAACTGCGCGGCCGGATCCGTGGCCGGACGAAGCGCGTTGGCCAAGTTCGCGGGAGTCTGCGCGTGTGCAACCGTATAGAGCGCGGCGGTGGCGAGCGCCACTCCGCAGCCTCCACTCTTCCAGCGAACGCTCCTACGATCAGCCATGAGTGAATACGGTACCGAAGTCATCGCCATGCCGTGCGGCGGGCGGTACGCTTGGCCTTCATGGACTTGGTCATCCTTGGAACCGGCGATGCGTTCTCCGCCAAACACTTCGGCAGTTCTGCTGTGGTGCTTGGAAGTGGAGGTCACGTACTCATTGATGCCCCCGATGCCTTGATGCGCGCCTTTGCAAGCGCATCAGAAGCGACCGGAGTGAACATCGGACCCGGCACCATCAATGACATCCTATTGACGCACTTGCACGGCGACCATGCCAAC
>CALQCP020000142.1 GCA_943329105.2 Chitinophaga pinensis
GAAACTGAGAAGTCCGGCAGTTGGACGTACGCCCCGTGGGTGCCAACCGGACGAACAGATTCGCCCGAGGCTAAGCGGAACCTTGTGGAGCGCAGCCGTCCGCGTCCGAGGGTCCCGCGCGCAACGGAGGGGGCGGTTGAACGACTCAACTCACTTCACCAGCGCGCACCCCGAAAATGGGGACAGTGGTGAACGGCACCTATTTAATGCGGCGCATCTCGCCCACCCAGGCGCCGTACTCAATGGCGGCTTTGCGGCGTGCCGCTGGTGATGGCCATTTGGAACGGTCTGCGCCAAAGGCGGTTTCCATTCGCCATGTCCAGTAGCGACCACGGAGGCGGAAGCCCGTCTTGGCGCCCAAGAGGGCCAGATTCCAGATTCCGCGCAGAGCGTGCATCCGTACAGACTATTCGCAGATGAGGGTCCCCACCATCGCCGTGGCGGAATTTCCGCGCAGCGCTTTGGCTGCATGTCGCAAATGCTTCATCATGCGCTTCTACACTCGACCCTTCCAATGGCAAAGGTCAAGACCAGCTTCGTCTGTAGTGAATGCGGCAATGTTCAGCCCAAGTGGATGGGCAAGTGCCCAGATTGCGGCGCATGGGATGGATTGCAACGCTTCACCGAAGCGTCGGATATCACCTCGCGCCCCGCACACGGCGCACTGGAACTTCCTGCCGAACTCACCGCCACGCGCGGTAGTCGACGCGCGCAGCCGATCGCGGAAGTGAAGCCGCATGATGTTCCACGAACGTCTACCGGTATCGCGGAATTCGATCGTGTCCTTGGCGGCGGACTGGTCCCCGGCAGCGTTGCGCTCATTGGTGGCGATCCTGGTATCGGAAAGAGCACGCTGCTCTTGCAAGCCGCGGCTGCGCTCGCTGGGCGCGGTCGTCGGGTGCTTTATGCCACCAGCGAAGAGAGTGCAGCGCAAGTCAAGATGCGTGCTGATCGACTTGATGGCAGCGCCGATGCCGTGCGCGGTCAACATTTACTCCTGCTTGCCGAGCCAAACCTGGCGGTCATTGTTGAAGAAGCACGTCGCATCGCGCCCGACCTCCTGGTGCTTGATTCCATCCAACTTGCGTACCGCGGTGATATTGATGCCATTCCAGGAAGCCTTGCGCAGTTGCGTCGTTGTTGCCTTGACCTTGTCACACTGGCCAAAACCAGTGGCACCGCGGTAGCCATCGTTGGTCATGTCACCAAGGACGGTGACCTCGCAGGTCCCAAACTTCTGGAACACCTCGTGGATGTAGTCCTCGCCTTTGAGGGCGATCGGCATCATTCCTATCGCGTGGTGCGCGCAGTAAAAAATCGCTTCGGAAGTACCCAAGAACTGGGCCTCTTTGAAATGACTGGCGCCGGTCTGATTGAAGTAGAAGAAGCAACACTCGCTCCGGAATCTTCAAGCAGTTCATCCAACGGTTCGAACGCTGTTGATGACGCAAAGAGCAGATTGCTCTCGCGGCGACCCGGCAGTGTGTTCGCTCCAGTGCTTGCAGGAACGCGCGTACTTCTTGCTGAAATTCAGGCACTGACCGCTACTGGATTTCTTGGCGCAGCGAAGCGCCGCGCCAGTGGACTTGATAGCGCGCGCTTGGCCATGCTGATAGCCGTGTTAGAAAAGCACGGCGGTCTGCGACTTGGCGATCAAGATGTTTACGCATCCGCACTCGGTGGAATGCGGATCATTGAGCCAGCAGCAGATCTCGCTACTGCGCTCGCCATTGCTGGTGCTTTCTACGAACGCGGTGCAGGTGCAGCGACTGTTGCGCTCGGTGAGATTGCACTCTCTGGCGAAGTGCGCTCCGTACGACAGATCGATCAACGCGTGCAGACCGCAGTTCGACGCGGAGCGCGACTGCTCTTGGTGCCCGCCACGCAAGTTGAGAGTGCGCGTTGCGCCGCGCCTGGGGCTGAAGTGGTGGCGGTTGGACACTTGCATGACGCCATCGAACATCTTGCCTAGGTGGGGATTCTGCGTCGCACGGCTCGGCACGTGCACGCACGCACTTCAATCGCGCCATGAGCAGGGAAATCTGCGCATTTCGCGTCCATATGCCCAACTTGCATTAAAAACCGCCGGAGATCTTTCTAAGTCTCTATTCGAATGCTATTTACGCAACTTAAACAGTGCCCGGGTGAATTATTCATTCGTCCCATGAAACACCTTTATTGACCTCCTACGGCATATTTTGACCAAATGCCAACACGCGTCCTTTGTCCTTGCTATGATCCCCCCTTCAACTAATCGGCTTCACTTTGCCGATAGCGGTTGAGTCTCACGTCTGCCCACCGCGTTGGTGGGCGCCAAGATTTGAGAATTCGTCACTGGGTTTGTGGGTGAAATGTCAGAGCCCCGACCCGATACAAGGAGCGAACGCATATGAGTCTGACCAAGTTTGTTGGGCTCCTCGCGGGCTCGACCCTCACGCTCACGGGCGTGAGCTACGCAGCCGTCGAGGGGAACAATGACACCGCCACCCAGATTTCGGAGCTTAAGGCCGAAATCGCAGCCCTCAAAGGTAATCAGGGCGAACAGTGGCTCACCGAACAGCGCGCGGACCAGATCCGCGGCGTCGTCCAGGACGTCCTGGCCGATTCCAACACCCGCTCCAGCTTCCAGCAAGCTGGCGGCGCGACGGCCGGCTACAACAACGGCTTCTTCATCTCCAGCGCCGATGGCAACTACTCGCTGAAGATCAACGCCCTTGAGCAGGTTCGTTTCGTTTGGAACAACACCTACCAAGGCAAGGAAGACGGTGTGGGCGGCAACGACTCCAACCAGTGGGGCTTCGAAAACCGCCGCACGCAGGCCTTCTTCTCGGGCAACGTTGTTGACCCAAGTTGGAAGTACCTGGTCGGTATGGCGTACGACGCGCAAAACGATCCGTACAACGCTGATTCAGGCAACTTCAACCTGTACTACGCGATGGTCACCAAGACCTTCGGTGACGGTTTCTCCGTCTCTGTCGGTCAGATGAACGTCCCGTTCACTGTTGAAAGCAATCTCTTCAACGCCGGTTCCACCCAAATGGGTGACTACTCGATCTTCGAGTACATGTTCGGTGCAGGCCAGCAGGTCGGCGCCATGGCAAAGCTTGAGAAGGATGCATTCCGCGTTTCGGGTGGTTGGTACAACATCGTGCAGACCGATTCGTCGGGCACCGTTGGCCAGTCTTGGAACAACGATAACAACCAAAGTATTGCCATTGCATCGCGCGCTGAGTACAAGGTTGCCGGTACCTGGGATCAGTTCTCGAAGGAGAGCAGCTTCAAGGGCGAGGAGTTTGGTCTCCTCATCGGTGGCGGCGTGATCTGGCAGAACGGTCGCGCTCAGAACAGTGACTCCACCTACTCCTCCAATCCGCTCGGCCTTACCGCTGATGCACAGGCAAAGTTTGGCGGTTTCAACCTGATTGGTCAATTCCTTTGGCAGGATGGCTACCCAGGAACCGACTCGTCATCGAGTGTTTGGGGCTTCAACGTTCAGGGTGGTGCATTCATCACCGACGATCTTGAAGTCTTCGGCGCATGGGCTTACGCTGACACGGCTGGCGATGGTGCAACTGACAGTTCGTTCGGAACCACCAACTACCTCCAAAGCGGTGCTAACTGGTACTTCGCGAAGAACTCCATCAAGGCAACTGTCATGGGAATCATCCCGTTGAACAGTGACGCTGCTCAAGCTGGTAATCTTCGTGGCTTCGAGGGTGGCGTTGGTCTCACCGACAGCGACAACAACTTCTCGCTCGTCTGCCAGCTCCAGGTCATGTTCTGATCCCTCGGGATCGACTCAACCTGCAGCCCAGCTGCGACAATGTAAAACTTCCATCGGACCCGGCTTCGGCCGGGTCCGATGTGTTTTTATCTCAGTCATGTCGCTAGCCTTCACCACACATGGCCACCTCCCTCGTCCTTCTCTTGGGATCCCTACTGGGAATCATTGACCATCCAGTCAATGCAACACCAGTCAGCGTGACTACCGACGTGACTGGCATGGACGCCGAACTCGCAACCATGCGCGCTGACTTGGCCGCTATCCGCCGTGAGCAAGGCGAGGCATGGCTATCAAATCAACGCGCGTCCGAGATACGGTCACTGGTGTCAGACGTGCTCGCCGACTCGTCCACGCGTACGCAATGCGCCGAATCCGGCAGCGCGCTCGTGAGCGGATATGCCACTGACCGCGGCTTCTACCTCGGCACCGTTGACGGCCAGCAGACCGCGCGTGTGTTCGGCTTCATGCAGGTTCGCTTCGTTTGGAACCAAGGCTATGACGCCGCCGAACGTGATCCATCGTCAAATTCCGTGTGGGGCGCGGAGGTCCGTCGTGCGCAGCTCTTTGCCACCGGCAACCTCGCGGGTCCGTCGCTGACGTGGCTCATTGGGCTGGCCTTTGGTGCGGCACAGGATCCGGTGGACTTCCAAGATGTTCGGTTGGATCCTGCATCGATTGATGACCCATCACCCACCGTGAGTTACCTCAATGTCACTAAGCAACTCGGCAGTGGTTGGTATGCGCAGATCGGCAACATATTTACCCCGTATACCTATGAAAGCCACCTCTTTAGCACTGCAGAGACACAGATGGGTGAATGCTCCATGCTGGAGTGGCTGTTCACCGCCGGCTTCACCACCGGAGTCAGTCTTGGCTATGACAACGACGCCATTCGATGGCAGTGCTGCTACGGCGATCAACTTGGTACCGCGCCGTCATCGTGGGATTCGACAAGTAATCAGAGCCTTGCCTTTGCAAGTCGTGTGAATTGGAAACTATGCGGAAACTGGGAGCAGTACGCCTATGAATCCAGTTTTCGCGGTCAGGAATTCGGAACCTTTTTAGGTGCTGGAGTTCGATGGCAAAGTGGTCGCGCCCAAAATCCATCCGCGACGGATGGCACCAATCCACTCGGAGTCACCGCCGATGCGACGTTCATGTTCGGTGGCGCCAACATCCTGGTTCAGGGCGTTTGGGTGGACCAATGGGTCTCTCGTGATGAGGCTGCGTGGGGCGGACTGCTGCAAGGTGGATTGTTCCTCGCCGACACACTTGAGGCGTTCGGCAATTGGACCATCACCAGCACCGATGGCACCCAGCAGTACGCCACCGTGGGTATGAACTGGTACGCAGACCAACGTGCGCTCAAGGTGACGGCATTGGTGATTGCCCCGGTCGATGGCGGGCAGCCTGCCTTGACCTCGGCGGTACTGCCGCCGCAGGGACTCGGCGGGGGGTCAAACCCCAACAACAACATGAGTTTTTCACTGCAGATTCAGGCAGCATTTTGATGGCTTGCAATGACGGTTGAATACAGGCGCCCCTTTGCATCCTGCCATTCAGCCCACTTTGGACCGATTTGCCTCTCCCGCTGCAGGGGGTGCCCTTGACCGTCCGATGAAACCACTGCGATAGGATTCGTACTTCATGGCTCGAAATGTGGGAAATCTCTTTGCCGCCTGCTGCGCCGCGATCACCATCGCCGGCGCTTCGCACGCATGGGCACAAGAGCCCGCAGTGGTGGACCCAGGTGCTGCGGGCGATGTACTGGCGCGCCCCGCTCCGGGAGTCGATGAACTGATGAAGCGGCTCGAGACCCTCGAAGACCGCAACCGCGAATTGGAAGGCCGCGTCACTGATCTCAATCGTCAACAAGGCGAAGAGTGGCTCGGTGAACAACGCGCTGGACAGATCCGCGACATCGTTCGCGACGTGCTTGCCGACAGCGATCAACGCGCCAGTTTGCAGGGCAGTGGCATGACCGCTGGTTGGAACGATGGATTCTTCATGGCAAGCGCCGATGGAAGATTCCGCATGAACCTCGGCGGGTTCATACAGAACAGATTTACTTCAAGCACTATTCGTACTGGGTCATACAACGGCGCAAATCCGGCACAGCAAGCGGTCTTTGATCGCAAAGAAACCCGCTACGGTTTCAATGTTCCAGATCTGCAACTGTGGACCGATGGCCACGTCTTTAGTCGCGACTTCCAGTACATGGTCAAGGCGCGTTTCTACGAGCAAGTCACCACCAACATCAATAAGGGTGACGCTAACGGGCAGTCGCAAGCGATCGCTGGTGGACCAGATTTCAGCGAAATTGAGTTGCTGGACGCATGGATTCGTATCAACCTTGATGACAACTGGTCGGTACGCACCGGTCAATACCGCTCGCCGTTCTCGCGCGGATTCTTGGTGCTTGAGCAGTACCAAATGTCTTCGGCGCGTTCAGTAGTGGACTTCCACTATGCGTTGGGCTACACGCAGGGCATAGAGCTGGAATACACAAACGATGAATTCCGCTCGCGCACTTCGATTGATAGTGGTGCGCAGGACAACATGCTGGGTGATGTGAATGCGACGTACGGCGGCAGTGGTTACAAGATTTGGCCAACCGGTAGCTTTGGTAGCCAGAACGCGCAGTTCTGGGAACAGAATTCCGC
>CALQCP020000143.1 GCA_943329105.2 Chitinophaga pinensis
GAGGTTCCAAGTGTACTGATATTCACTACGCACCCGGCCCGGCGTTCCTTGAAGTGTGGCCATGCACGTGCAATCAGAAACGCCGGTGCAAACGCATTGTGGAAGAACACTTCTTCAAGAAGTTCATTGTCGGTCGCTTCGATCGGCGCCCGTGGCGCAACGCCAGCACAATTGACAAGCGTGTCCAGCGCACCGCGTTCCGCAATGGTTCGATCGATGACGCCATGCGCAGTCGCACTGTTGGCAAGATCACCAGTAATGACGATGGGCTGGCCACCAAGACACGCGCCGCAAGCAGCCACTGTCTCACGCAGTTTCGATTCCGTGCGGCCGACCAGGGTCAGCGCGTGTCCGTGTTCTGCTAACAGAATGGCAAGCGCCCGCCCGATACCGCTTCCCGCGCCAGTGACGATGGTGATTGGAGTGCTCATCGGTGCATGCCTCGGTCAGCGTTAGCCGCCTGAAAAGAGCCGCATGACATCGTTATAGAAAGTAAACAGAAACAGGCTTCCAAGGAGCAATAGTCCCACCATGGTGGCTGCATTCTGGAACTTCAATGATGGCGCGCGACCAGTGACGTGCTCATAAATCAAGTACAGGAACAATCCGCCGTCCACAATGGGAAGCGGTAGGAAATTCAACACCGCCAGATTGACGCTGATCATGGCTAGGAAGAACACCAGGTACAACGCACCGCGGTCCACCACCCGTGACCCCAAGTGGACGATGCCCACCGGGCCGCGCAATTGTTCAACGCCGACGCTGCCGCGGAAGATGCGGTCCAGCGTGAGGTAGGTCATGACCACCATGGTCTTTGTCTGATGGAACCCCATGCGAACCGCAGTGATGGGATTGCCGTTCGCAGTGAGCCGGGTCATCAATGGATCAAAGATCGCCGCGGTCACGGGTGACTCCCAGCCGAGCGCGTGAATAGCCGCAACATCCTCCTTGGCGATGACCAAGACAACGTTGCTGCGCTCATGTGCGGGCGTGGGTGCTTCGACTTCGATTTCTACCGATGCCCCCGCGCCCTGAGCGGCGGCGTCCTTGGTTGCCGCCAGGAGTGCTGCACGCATGGTGACCCAGTCGATGACCGCGGTGCCTGCAACACTTCGCACGGTGGTGCGCGGTAGCAAGGCGAGTGCGGCAACCGCAGTGGCGCGGTCGCCGTCTTTCTCGGTGGCAAGGCGATTGATGGTGCCGGTGGTAGCTGGAAGATCCAGTGCCGGGGCGATGATCACTCCAAACCGGCCGGCGCGATCCACCTTTGCGGTCAGGCGCGTTGGCTCGCCGCCACGCAATACCACTACATCCGCCGTACCACCTGCATGGCTCGCCAACGCCGTGCGCAGTTGCGACATGCGTGGACCATCGACATTCTCAACGCGCAGCAGCACATCGCCCGAGCGCAAGGAGCCTTCATTGGCAGATCCGGCGGGCACGCGCTCGACACGCATGAGCGGAACCAGCCCCAACAGCCCACGATCGATCTCTGCTCCATTGATTTCACTTGCGGGAGTGATCAGCACTTGCAGTTCCGGAATGGGCTGCAATGTGCGTGTCACCTCCGCGCCGGAAGCGGTGGTCCACTTGGTATCAAAGGGTGCACCAGCAGAGCGATCGGCGGCTTCGCCCAGCAGCACGGTGACGGATGGGGAGTTCGGAGCGCGTTCGCCCACGGAAACGGGGATGTACTGCTGAGTGACGCGTTGCGTCTGTGCGGTGCTCGTGCCGGAGGCTGGTTCAAGGATCTCGGTCAACTCGCGGAGCGGATCTGCTTTCGTCCCGGTCATCACTGGTCCAAGACCTGCAGATGCCAAGGTGGAATCAAAGACTTCTCGCTCTTCGCCGCGAACGGCACCGACCAGCCCGGACATGGCGGGCTCAATGCCGATGGCCAACAATCCGCTGACCGCATCCTTGCGAGGAATCATGCGGAACGTGCGTTGCACAGTCATCCCGGCTTCATCAGCGCGCTGCACAGTAATGGTGAGCGCTTCACCGGGGCGCGCCATGGCGCCGGCAATCTGGATGTCAGCGAACGTGAGCACTGGCTCGCCGTCGATCGCAGTGATGGCATCGCCAGCCTTCAGCCCGGCCGGTCCGCCTTCAGCCGGTTCGGCAGCAGCTGCGGGGGAACCGGCAGCAACTCGACCAACCACCGGTGCTTCAAAGCGAACGCCCACCATGAAGGTGAGCACAAAGAGCGCAATCGCCAAGATCAGGTTGCATGTCACACCCGCGCTGACCACGATCATGCGCTTCCATACTGGTGCGCGTTGGAAACTGCGGCGTTCTTCAGAAACCCTGGCGGGGTCAAGGTCGTCTTGACCAAGCATGCGCACGTAGCCGCCGAGCGGAAGCGCGCGCAGTGACCATTCCGTCTCGCCGATTCCGTTGCGAGCCAGCTCTTCGTCGGTCATCTCAATGGCAGGCTTTCCGAAGCGCGCGATGGTGGAGGGATCAGTGGATCCCGCGCGCCAGCCGATGCCTGAGCGCCATGCTCCAAGCACGGGACCCATGCCCACTGCAAAGCTTTCGCAGCGGATACCTGCCCAACGCGCAGCCATAAAGTGGCCGAGCTCATGGATGAAGATGAGAACCCCAAATCCCAGAAGGATGATGAGGACGTTCCAGCCGTTGGTAAGAATTTCCATGGTTGCGTGCGGCACGGATGTGCCTCACGAAGCGTAGGCGAACTTACCGCGTTGCGGTGGCGCTGTGTGCGGCGCGTTCGGCAACGCACATACGCGCGCACTCCCGCGCTTCGTAGTCTGCGGTCAGTACTTCGGCCAGCGTGTGCACTGCGCGCGCAGGCAGTCGGTCCAGTGAATCAGTGACCACCGCGGCGATATCTCCAAAGCGCAACGATCCGGCGATAAACGCCTCCACCGCGACCTCATTGGCAGCATTGAAGATGGCGCCTGAACTGCCGCCAGCATCGATCACTCGCTTGGCAAGGTTGATGGCCGGGAAGCGAGCATGGTCCACGGGTTCAAATTCCAATACCCGCAAGGCATCCCACGCGATGGTGGGGCAGCAGCCAGGAAGCCGAGCCGGCCAAGTCAGGGCGTACTGAATGGGGTGCTTCATGCTCGGCGGGCTGAGTTGCGCGATGGTGCTGCCGTCGCGGAACTCGACGAATGAATGCACAATGCTCTGCGGGTGCACGATGGCATCAATGCGGTCGCTGGACAGGTCAAACAGCCAGTGCGCTTCGATGACTTCCAGACCCTTGTTCATCAAGCTGGCGCTGTCGATGGTGACCTTGCGGCCCATCTGCCAGGTGGGGTGACGCAGCGCTTCGGCCAGGGTGGCGTTGGCGGTGCGCTCGGGGCTCCAGGTACGGAACGGACCACCGCTTGCGGTGAGCACCAGCCGATCCACTTCGCGCAGGGTGCCTGCCCGCAGGCATTGGAATACCGCGCTGTGCTCGCTGTCGACTGGCAGCAGTTTCACGCCCTTGCGAGCGACCGCCTCTTGGACCACCGATCCCGCGGCAACCAGCGTTTCCTTGTTGGCAAGCGCAATATCGCAACCGCGTTCAATGGCTGCCAGTACCGGCGCAAGGCCGGCAACGCCAACCATGGAGGCCATCACCATGTCGCCGGGTTGCGCAACGCGGTCAATCAATTCCAGGGCCGCGTCTGGCCCAGTGATGATGCGAAGTGACGCAGGAAGCGCGCTGCTGGAACTGGTGTCCGCCAACGCAACATCATGAACGCCGAACTGCGCTGCCTGCTGAGCGAGAAGTGTTGCGTTACTGCCCGCGGCAAGTCCCACCACGGTGTAGCGGGGCGCATCATCCTGCTGAGCAAGATGTGCCACCACCTCCAGCGTGGCGGTGCCAATTGATCCAGTGGATCCGAGGATGATGAGGCGCCGCGTTTCAGTCATGCGATTCCTGAGTGACAAGGCCGACCAGCGCCCGAGTGTCTTTAGCGATCGTCACGACTGCCACTACCGGGAGTGGTCTTCAGCCGTCGCATCCAACCGGTGACGCTTCGAATGGTCTTCTTTGCGGCGCCGAGTGGCGTATCTGAGGCGGGGGTTGTTGCAGGTGCAGCCGGCGGTTGTGCCGGTGTTGATGGCGCATCGTTGCGCGGGGTGCGGTCGCCGCGTGGTTCGCGTGGTTCGCGTGGTTCACGCGGCCCGCGGTCGCCGCGCGGTTCGCGTGGTTCGCGCGGGCCACGGTCGCCGCGTGGCTCACGTGGTTCGCGTGGAGTACGTGGTTCACGCGGGGTGCGCCCGCCGCCTGATCCCGGAGGTACGCCCAATGGTTGGCTTCGAGGGCGAGATTCCGGCGCATCACCTACTGCGGCTGGACTGCCGTCACCCGAAGGTGCGCCCTCTGCGCCCTCCGCGCCTTCGGCTCGATCACCACCGCGTCCGCGACCGCCGCGACGACGTCGACGACGACGCTTGCGCGGACCGTCCTCTCCGCCTTCACTGCCTTCGCCGCCTTCGCCACGTGGCGCGCCATCAGCAGCTTCGCCGCCTTCGGATCCTTCGCCGCCTGCATCGCCTTCAGCGCGCGCGACGGCTGGCGTACCAGCCGCGTCGTTGCGCGGAGCATTGCGTCCGCCTTGACGATTGCCGCCACCGTTTCCGTTGGCTGGTGCATCGTCATCACGATCGCCCCCGCGTCCACGACCGCGACGCCGACGTCGGCGCCGGCCGCGACCGGCTTCGCCATCGCCTTCGCCTTCGCCGCGATTACCTTGACCGCGATTGCCACCCGATTGCTCACGCTCCAGTGCGATCGCGGCCTCTTCGGCGGCGTCCGCAGCGTCTGCTTCGTCGAGGTCAGCAACATCCAGTCCAGCTTCTACGCGCGATGCTCGTTCAGCATCGCGTGCTTCGCGAGCAGCGGCGCGTTCAACAGCTCGCGCTGCTGCGGCTTCTTGGCGTTCGCGTGCAGCTTCTTGCCGTTCACGAGCGGCCTCTTGCCGAAGCCGGGTGTCTTCTTCACGCTTGCGCGTGTCTTCTTCGCGGCGGCGCGCATCTTCTTCACGCTTACGAACATCGTCTTCGCGACGGCGCGTTTCGCGCTCGGCGTCCGAGCGTCGAATGAGTTCAGAAACGCTCGGCTCGTTGGCAGTTGGGGTTGGCAGATCGTCAAATCCACCAGCGAGTGCCATGGCCGTTGCGTCAGCCGGCGCAGGCTTACGACGACGGCGACGGCGGCGATGTCCGCCTCCGTCCACCACATCATCATCACCATCGTCATCGTCCGAAATGACCACGCTGTCCGGCAAATCCGAAAGGCGTGGAACCGGAACGCGCGGTAGGCGATCAAGCTCAATGTCCGCGCCGCGGTCGTCGTAGGCATACACCTCAACGCGATCCATGGCGAAAGCTTCGCTGATGCGAATATCAACGCGCTTGTCGGATCGCTCTTCAAGTTCATGGAGCGCATTGCGGCGCGTACTCAGGAACACGCCAGCAACGCGCGCGCTGCACACCACCTCGACGCGCGCAATGCGGTCGTGGCAGAAGAACAGAGCGATACGACGCAGAATGTCCGCAGCCACTGCGTCGGGTACGCGGACTTCGCCGGCACCGTGACAGTGTGGGCAGTCCATGAAGTGCGCCTTGTGAAGACCCGGGCGCATGCGCTGGCGGGTCATCTCAATCATGCCGAAGTCAGAGATCTCCAGCGTGGTGGTCTTGGCACGATCGCGGCGCAGATTGCTTTCCAAGCGCGCTTCAATCTCGCGCCGGTGCTTGGACATGCGCATGTCGATCAAGTCGTTGACGATGATTCCGCCCAAGTCGCGCAGGCGCAACTGCCGGGCGATTTCATCAACGGCTTCACGGTTGGTGTTGTAGGCGTTGGTTTCACTATCGCGTGCACTGCGGCTCTTGCCACTGTTCACATCGATGGCCACCATGGCTTCAGTCTGATCAATGACCAGCGCGCCGCCCGATGGCAGCGGCACTTCGCGGGCGTGAATCTGCTCAATCTGCCGCTCAACGCCGAACGCTTCGAAGACAGGCGCAATGCGGTCGTAATACAGGAGCCGCGGCGCGTTGATCGGCGCCACCACTTGCAAGAAGGTCTTGGCGCGAGTGAAAGCGCTTTCGCTATCCACCACAATGGCGTCAACGCTGTCGTCGGCGATGTCGCGGATGGTGCGAACCAGCAGATCACTTTCCGTGTACAGGGCGCAGGGCGCGCCGGTGGAACTCATGCGTCGCTCCATGGCCTGCCACAGGCGCTGCAGATAAATGGCGTCGCGCTGCAGCTCCGTCTTGGTGCGGTCGAAGCCAGCAGTGCGCAGAATGAAACCGAAGCCCGTTGGCAGTTCCAAGCTGTCCAAGATGCGGCGCATTTCGCGACGCTGGTCTTCGTCTTCCACCTTGCGGCTGACGCCAACCTTGTCCATCTGCGGCATCATCACCAGCAAACGGCCGGGGATGGAGACGTA
>CALQCP020000144.1 GCA_943329105.2 Chitinophaga pinensis
CCGCCGGCATCACTGCTGCAAGTGTTGCCAATGCTGCCACCGCCACCACGGGCATCGAACTTCGTATTCCATTTGCAGACCTTGGACTTGCTGCTGACTTCGCAGGAACGGTGGCGCTCACTGCGTTCATTGAACGCGTTGACGGCACCGTCTCTAACCAGTGGCTCCCTGCCCTACCCGCAGGAAGCGGCGACCTTGGCATCGCCCCCAATGCAACCAACATCGCTGGCACGCAACACTTGACCGTGTTCCTCGGAGCGATAGCCGACCTCAACGGCGACGGATCCGTGAACGGCAGCGACCTCGGCATCCTGCTTGGTAACTGGGGACCAACCCCACCTGGCTCCGGCATCGCCCTTGGCGACCTCAACCGCGACGGCATCGTGGACGGCGCTGATCTTGGCCGGTTGCTCGCGCAATGGGGCATAAACGGCGGGTGATGAGCTGCGCGCTGTACCTGAACAACAAACGAAGAGTGGCGATCAACTCGGGCATCGCACACCGTTGTAGCCTCATTGCATGGCACTCAACGCTCGCCGTCTTGGACTCCTCGCCTATCTTCCACTTCTCATGTTGGCTATGACAGGCGAACCAACCTCTGTGATTGCTGCACCGCGCGATGATGCTGATGCAATCGCACGCCAGGAGCAATTGATCGCCCGCGTCCGCGATGCAAAGGGCGCGGTGCCAGTGGTGTTTGTTGGCGACAGCATCACGCAAAGTTGGGACGCGCCCGGCAAAGAAGTGTGGGACACCATGCTTGCGCCGCTTGGAGCGATGAACCTAGGTAACAGTGGCGACCGCACCGAGAACGTCCTGTGGCGACTTCAGAAGGCGCCGCTCACGCCGCTCAAGCCGCGTGCGATCGTGCTCCTTATCGGCACCAACAATGTTGGACACGGAAAGAGCACCGCGTCCGAAACACTTGCTGGAATCCAGCGCGTGGTGGCGACACTCCGTTCGCAATGCCCGGACGCCAAGATCGTGCTCATGGCTGTCTTCCCGCGCGGCGAGCACATTAACGCCATGCGCGGCGATCTCCTGCAGGTCAACCAAGCGCTCGCCGCGGATCCGCAGCCAGGTGTGACCCTGATTGACATCGGCACGCGTTTCATCCAGCCAAACGGCGACATTCGAAAGGAACTGATGCCGGATGCCCTGCACCTGTCTCCCGCGGGCTATCGCATCTGGGCCGATGCCGTGCTACCGCTCATCAACGCCCTCAATACGATAAATTTCACTTATTGACTAAAAATTGAAGCCCCTCCCAGACCGCAGAATTTGAATTTCTATTGTGGCATCTGCTCCGCCCGCGCGTACGTTGTCATTATGGTCCCCCGCCGACAACTGTTCCGTGCATTGCTCGCCGCGCTGGTCACTGCATCAGCCCATGGCCAAGGGGGCGCCACCTGCACCACATCCATCAACGAGTACTTCGTCGCGCCGGCATCAGGCTCGTTCTACGGAGCGGCGCAAGCGGTCAATCTCTCTGGTTACACGCGACTGCGCCTTGTTCAAGACGGATCGCCAAATTCTTCTGGCACGTGGGTCTCAGCGCCGATCGCCAGCAACATCACTGAATTCACCGCGACGTTTCGATTCAGTTTCCGCAACAGTGTCGGTGGCCCGGGCGATGGATTCTCATTCCTCTGGGGCAACCTCTCCAACGCGTCCGGCACACGAATGTCCGGTGGCGAAAATGGTGTGCAAGCATTCGTCCAAGATCAATCGGGACTCAGTGTTGGGTTTGCAAGCTATCCCGGAGCAGGCGCCAACGGCGTGAATGGAAAGTGGGCGGGCGGTACGAACTTCGCATTCGTTCCGTTCACGTACACGCCGGTCACTTGGACAACCACCGCGCTGGCTGCCAACACTATCAAAATGGCGACCGCCACCATCTTTTGGTCACGCAGCACCGGAACACGGGTCACCATTGCTGTTCCTGGAAACACAGGAACCCTCATCTACATCGACAAGGGTCAACCACAGACCTCCGCAATCAATTCCGCTGGTTGGTCATTCGGATTCGCAGCGCGCAACGGCGCAGTGGATGAAGACGTGCTGATTGGGGAATTTAAGGTCAACGCCATCGTGGAGTGCCCCGATCCGCGCAGCCCTGCTGACCTGGATCGCGATTGCGTCGTTTCCGGCGCAGACCTCGCCACTGTTCTCAGTAACTGGGGACCGTGCGGCAGCACGCCGTGCGTTGGCGATCTTGACAACAATGGCTCCGTTGGTGGCAGCGATCTCGCCGGCGTGCTGGGCGCGTGGGGCGATGCAAATTGCGTTCCTCCGGTGTCATCCGATCGACTAGTGATGCGGCCACTTGGCACCACCAGCGCTGCTCAAGGCTTCTGGGAATACCTGCCCGCTGGATACGCAACCCGGAACGACTGGCCACTCTTGGTGTGCCTCCATGGCATTGGCGAAGATGGCAACGGAACCTCGGCGGAACTCACTCGGCTGCTCGGGAATGGCATTCCAACAATTATCAAGGGAAACGCTTGGCCACTCCCCGCCTCCACTGCGGGCGACGCGTTTGTGGTGCTTGCTCCGCAGAACGCGCGCGGCGGCTGCCACATCCCCACTGATATTGATGCCTTCCTGCAATGGGCGGCTAGCCACTACGGCGTGGACCAAAGTCGCATCTACCTGACGGGGCTCAGTTGCGGCGGCATCGGCACATGGGAATACCTCCGAACCGTTGGCGCAAACGCCCTGCCCGCTGCCGTGGTGCCCATCTGCGGCAATGGCATCGACGCATGGAATCAACGCGGTTGCCTGCTGGGCAACATGCCCATGTGGGCCTTTCACGGTGACGCTGACGGAACTATTCCGGTGCAAGGATCCATCGTCCCGCTGACGGGCGTTGCGGCTTGTACATCACCAGTGGCAGCGGATGCGCGGCTCACCATCTATCCAGGCGTCGGGCATGATTCGTGGACGGCCACTTACAACCTCAGCGCTGGGCATGACATCTATGCGTGGCTACTCACGCATCGCCGAACCACCACGCCGTAAGCGGCGTTACGGGCGGATTGACTGTCCCGCGCGCGGGTCGTTCGCCAGCGGATGAATGCGCGCCGTGCCACCGCCGGGCATGCACGTCATGTACCCCGATTCCATATTCGGATCGGCCGCCGGAAAATCCGTTGACACGATGCACGCCCCGCTCGCAAGAGCCTGCTTCTGGCGTTCGGTACTGCCGCTGAGTGGTTCCACCACGTTCTCATCGGCACGTGTGCGGATCACCACGCCGCGCGCCGCCACTTCGCCAATGCGCTTGCCATCTGCAGTTGGGTCATTAATCACACAGAACACCCCGTCCGGGGACTGATCACCGCAATCAGCAAACAACACCGTGCCGCGCAGACCCGGATGGCACGCCAAGTGTTTGGCAACCACGTGATCATCAACGGTGATCACAAACATGAACTTGCCGCGCAGCTCGTCAATCGTCGGCCATCCAACCGTGGTCACCGCCTCACGCAGCGAAGCGGCATTCCCACGCACGCGGTCCGGAGTAATCAACTGTTCGGCGCCAAACGTTGCCTGCACTAGCCGCTCAAGCTCCTCCACGTGGCGCAACTCCCAGCGCTCTGGGTCAGTGATATCGAACCCCGGGAGGCTTGGCACGTCGACCGCCACGCATTCCAGCATGACAAACACCGGCACGTGCTCTGGGTGCAATGCGCTCCACGCGGCCATGTCTTGCAAACATCCAGCGAGCGTTGGACAGATCGATTCCTGATCCATGTCCGGAATGTGCAGCACCTTGAATCCCGGAGCATCAAAGCGCGCGTCATGCCACCGACCAACAATAGAAATGGGATGTGAGTAACGCCCACCGGCGTCATCCACAAAGACATCAAGCTCAAAGCCTCGAATGCCGGCATCCAGTTGCGCCAGCATTGGCTGATGCGTGTAGTCGAGCGCCACGGCGCGTGAGTCAAAAAATGTGTACGTGAAGATGTCCGGCGCGATGTGATAGGAGTTGTGCGTGCCAATCACTTGCAACTGATTCAAGCGCAGGCCGGCGGTCGCTGCGTAGGGCTTCGTCTCCGGAGCCGGTGCGGCGACCGCTACTTCGCGCGCCGCAGTTGGGGGCTGCGTTGCCTGTTCGCAGCTGCACGTCACGCAGCCCGCGGCCAACAGGGCTGCGCACCAACGGAAGTGGGATAGCGGCCCGGTACTGGGAAACTGAAGACTCATGCCGGGCATGATCACTCGAAGCACCCAACAATGCAAGCGCCCCGGCAAAGTGCCGGGGCGCTTGAGAATTCAAACACAAATCAGTCAATCACACTCATGCACGACGACGACGCGAGATGCCGACGCCAGCAAAGGCCAGCATCGCGATGGCACCTGGGGCCGGAATCAGCGACGACTCAATCGTCATGAAACGCGTGTTGACGTCGTAGCCGGCGTTGCTGCCGACGTTGAGGTACGGATTGTTGTTGTACAGATCCGGGCCACTTGCGAAGACGCTGAAGCTGGTCACGAGGCCACCCTGGACGTTCGACCGCCAGCAGATGCTGCCGGTGCCGGCCCAATACTTATTGTCGCCGTTCTGATCGCCGCCCGTAAATCCACTCGCGTAGAAGTAGTTGTTCGCGACCAACGTGCCGAAGTCATTGAACGCATACATGCCAACATTGGCGCCGCCACCGAACGACGCCGTCCGGAAGAACCAACCATTGGTGGTATTAGCAACAACGTCCTCGTTGTAATACATACCCTGAGTCATGTTGAACGTTGTGCCGCCGCTGTTTGCACCCAAGGCTGCAAGGGAGCTATAGCGAACGTACAGATTGTTGTAACTACCAGCAACGCCTTGAGCGTCTGCAGTGGTCTTGTAGACATACGAACCATCAGTCCACACGCCATCGGTGGCGAGGAGCGAAGATCCGATCGAGCCCAGGGCAGTGGCGTTCACGCCAGCGGCCATGTCTTCGAGGGACGTGAAAGAATTGACCACGCCAGCCGAGGAAGTGCTCACGTAGAGCAGCGCTGCGTTGGATGTGGTGGCCAAAGCAAGGGCAGCCGTGGCAACGGAGAAGCCAAATGATGCAATACGAACCATGATGAAAACCTCAGTAAGGGAAAGGGAAGTAGAAACGTGTCTAAGGGTGAGTGAAAATAACCCAACTAGAGCGGAAATCTAGTAATTACCTCCGTAACAACCGCAATTTGTGACCCGCCCCCCTGACGGGAAACGAGGGCATTTCGCACTAAATACCATCATCAGAATTCACGCAAAATAAAACACCGCAGGAGACACATCTGTGTCTCCTGCGGGTGATTTCAATGAGATGTCCGGTTGGCTGTCTCGCTTCGCTTACGGGCACAAGCCCCAAGCGCCGAGCAGGATGCCGAGGTCGGCTCCATTCACAACGCCATCGTTGTTCAAGTCCGCGATGCAGCTTTGGGCCGGAAGCAGTGACGAGTCAAGCGCCATGAAGCGCATGGTGCCCGCGTAGGTCGCCGTGCAAGCCACGGTCTGGGCCACAACGCCGTTGTACACGTCAGCGGAACTGTTGTAGATGTTGAACCCGGTCACTGTGGATGCGCCCGTGGCACCGGTGACGTTGGTGCGATAGAACTTGCCGCCCCACGCCCAGAACTGGCAGTCGAAAGCTACGGTCTGGTTTTGGAATCCACTGGCGTAGAAGTAGTTGTTATTCACTAGGTCGGCAAAGCTGTCGTACGCGTACATGCCGATGGTCACGGGGCTATTTGCGTCATAACGGGTGGTGCGGAAGAAGCGGCCAGTTGCGTTGTCGGCGATGATCTCATCGTCGTAATACATGCCGTATCCGTTCATGTTGAACGTCTCGCCATTCACATCCTTACAAAGATCCGAGAGACTCTGGTAGCGGATGATCAGATTGTTGTACGTGCCCGCATCGCCCTGCCCGTTTGCAGCGATCTTGTAGAAATAGGTGCCGTCCGTGAACATACTCTGCGTCACTGGAATGGACGGAGTGATGTTCGAAGCAATGGCGCCGTTGCTGTTGGAAGCCAGTTCACCCAACGATGGATAGCTCTCAAGCTTTGCATAGGGCGTCAGGTCAGTGCGCAGGAACGCGACGTACGCATTCGCGCTGGAAGCTGCGATTCCTGACAAAAGCGCTGCGGATGCCACAATAGACTGGATGAGTTTCATCTTGGAAATGCCTCTAATCAAAGGAAGACTCGGGAACAGACTGGCTTCGTGGCGCCTGCCGCGAAGCGTAAAACATCACATGAAATCGACGATTCTCGAAATCATGGATAACTACTAACTTCGGTCATTCTGCCCGGCAACTGCGGTGGTGCAAGCTTCAAATACCGAAATAATATCGCGAGATTCTTAAATCAGCGCATTTATGAATGAGCATCGGTGATGCCCTGCCCTTC
>CALQCP020000145.1 GCA_943329105.2 Chitinophaga pinensis
CCGGCCTGTCCGTACAGTTCCGCCACACCCGCCACCAGCGCCAGCCCCTTATTCATGCGCGCCGCACCCGCCATCAACAGCATGCGACATTGCGGCGGCGCAGCAGGAATAGTTGCCGGCGCCAGTATCGGATACGGAACCTGCTCAACACGTTTCCAACCAGCGTTGCGCAGGAACTCAGCGATTGTTGGCGTGGGTGCAATGGTCATCGCCTGCGCGCGCACGTGGTGCGCCATCCGTGACATGAGCCGCTCGCTCGTTCCGCGACTGCACCAGTGGAAATACAGTCGCGCGCGCTGCAAGGCCCTTGGATCCGTTGCTTTGACGCCGCGTGCCAGCACCTCCAGAACCAGCGCAGTGACAGGGCGCGCGGTCAGAATCAGAAATGGATCGCTCGAGCGCAGTGCGCTCCGAAGTTCAGAGACTTCCTCGCGCCACTTATGCCCGCGAAACGCGCCACGCACGGTGGTGTGCGGACCAAGATCGCACTGCCCCAGCGCCTGGGCGGACGCGGCAATATCAATATTCGCGATGACGCCTGCACTTCGATTGGAAACGGCACGGACAAACTCCGCGTAGTGACCACTTGGCCCCCGAAGATTGGGCTCAATGATTCGAAGGGTGGGAAGTTTCATGGCCACTGCGTATGCAGACTATCAATTGCAGCGCAGCTGGATGCGCGAAATTCGTCGCGCGTAGCCCCTTCATGCGCGCCTGTACCATTGGCTCCCTATGAAACCGAAGCGTTTCTCTGCCGCGCACCGCGTTCCAAGCTTTCTCTTCCGCTATGCGGTGAAGCGAGTTCAACTTGGAAAGCTCGCCGCGCTCACTGGTGCGCGCCCTGCAGTGACCTACGCGACATTTCGGACTGCAAGTACATCAATTCACCACGCCATTCGTGCTTCGGGAAGCGCGTCAGTGAAGGCGCATGCGCTTGCGCCCGAACACCTGCTTTCGTTTGTTTCGCGCCACGCTCCGCACGCCCTGACGGAGCATGGCCTGCCGATCTTTGCGCATGTTGGAAATCTTGCTGTTCGCCACGCCATCATTGATCCGCGCCGTGAAGCGGACTTTGTAGTGGCAGTGCGCGACCCCATTGCGGTGGCTGCTAGTTTGATGTCTGCATTCCCTATGTGGTGGCCGCAGCAATTGAGCGAGCGTGTTTCTGAACCGGGCTTTGTGGAAACACCAGCGGCGCTCGACATCATTGAGGAACGATTCTTCGGTCACTTTCCGCGCAACTTAATGCTCGACTGGCTGACCCATGACATGTCTGGTGGTATGGGTTGGGACCCATTTGCGCACGCATTTGATCAGAAGTCCGGCGCAACTTCCTATGTGCACGGACCGTGGCGCCTCTTAGTAATACGCACGGAATTGCCAGACTTGCAAAAAGATATTCACCTGCGCTCATTTTTGAATCGTCCTTCCATTCAGGTGGTTCCATCCAATGAAACCATAGGATTTGGCCCTGAGCGGAAGGCGCTGATCAAAGCAGTGCACGCGGTGATTCGCCGCCATCCGGACTGGGTGAACACAGTCCTTGATGACCCGCGAGCTCGACATTTCTGGAGTGATTCAGACTTGGATCGCATACGAAATAAGTGGCTTTTACCGCGCGCGTGAGGCTCGAGCCCGAGTTATCGATGCGGCGGTCACTCCGATCCGCGCGATAATTATTCCCTGTACTTTAAACGAACATCCTTCAGCATTGCATTAGCAATTGCTTTGCACTACACTTGGTCTCCCCATTATGGCAAAGAAGACTTCAACAAAGACTCCGTCCCAGACTCGCACCGCAGCCGCATCGAAGCCTGGCAAGCCGAGCAACAAGGCCAGTATCGGCGCCGCGTTTGCAAAGAGCACTGCGAGCAGCATCACCGGTGACATTCGCTCTTTGGCCGCCGAAGTGAAAGATCTTCGCTCACTGCGTGCCAAGTACGACCAGTTGCTCGCTGAACATCACGGCCTCGTTGGCGCGCTGCGCGAACTTTCCACGGAACTGGCGGGAAGTGCGCGTTCAGCATGGAAGCAGTATCGAACTGGTGGCAAGAGTGGCAAGGGCAGCATGACCAGTTCCAGCACGCTCATGGGTCGCCCCCGTGTGCGCGCCGCAAGTGCGGAAGTTGACGCCATGACGGCCAAGCTTCTCGCTTCGCTTCCAACAGCGTGGAGCACCAAGCAAGAAGTGTGCCGCGCTGCCGGACTCGACACAACCGAAGCGAATTCCGCCTTCCGCCGCTTAGTTCTTGGTTACTCGCGCGGCGGTAAGAAGGTGCACCCCGCGATCGAAACCAACGGCAAGCGCGGGATTGAAGGCCGCTACCGCAAGGCTTAATCCATACGGTGAGCACTGATTCCGCACATCCTGGTCGCTCGGCGCATGCGGCAGCCCCAAGCCCTCGCGCACACCTCTCCTCGCTCGTACCGGACCACGTCCCCGCGGACCTATCCATTGCACTCGCGGCGGCTCGCGCGGCCGCTCGCGCGGTGCAAGCACTTGGTGATCCGCAGTTGTTTGCCGCTGGCTCAGTGATCGACAAAGGTGTGGCTGGCCCAGCAACAGTGGCAGACATTGCAAGTCAGGTGGCGGCCACCATCACCTTACGCAATGCATACGGAGATTCCGTGCGCATCGTTGCTGAAGAAAGCCTTGAAGAAGTAGAAGCGCTCGGCGGCGATTCGCTCCTTGCGCTCGTGGCCACCGCCGTGTGCGCTGCCGGCATTGACTGCGACGTCGCAACGGCGCGCGCAGCCCTCGCTGGTGCGGCAGACCACGGCGGCACGGGAACGTTCTGGGCCATCGATCCACTTGATGGAACAAAGGGCTATTTACGCGGCGGGCAATTTGCCATCGCTATCGCGCTCGTTGTTGACGGCCAGCCAACCGTGGGCGTCTTAGGACTTCCTCGTCTGTCCGCAGTTGGTAACGGCATCGAGGCCGTCAGTGGCGGCGCAGGCGTGCTGGCGGCAGCTGTTGCTGGTGGCGGAGCAGTGCAGACGCCAATCGACCGCTGGGCTCCTACGCGCATTGCTGCCTACCAGTGGTCCATGGGTGATCCACTTCGTCTCGCAGGCAGTGTGGAACGCGGGCACAGTGCTTCGGAATCCTTGGAATCGCGAGCGGCGGCGTTGGGCATCGTTGAGCCGGTTCGTGTTGACAGTCAAGCCAAATACGCGCTGGTGGCCCGCGGCGACGCGGACGCGTATCTCCGTCTGAGTCCCACCCCCGATTATCGCGAATGCCTTTGGGATCACGCCGCCGGGGCGCTTGTAGCAGTGGAGGCTGGTTGCATAGTGACCGATTCGCGCGGAATTCCCATGGATTTTTCTACCGGCCGCCGTCTGACCCAGTCACAAGGCGTCATCTGCGCTCCGCCCCGACTCCACGCGGAATTGGTCGCCGCGCTTGCGCCGCTCGTGCGGTAGAACACACTCATGGCGCATGTTGCCCTTATCGGTGGATTTGGAGATCTGGTTGTCAAGCTGCGCGGAACGCTCATCAAAGCGCTTCGCGACGCGGGTCATACTGTCACGGTGTGCGTACCGCCGCCGTCAGTTGTCGCACGTCCCGGCGTGATGGCTGGACTGTCCGCACTTGGCGTTCGTTTGGTGGAATCCCCGCTCGTTCGTGCTGGAACCAATCCGCTGACTGAGTTGGCACTTCGCACCTTTTATGACGAGTTCATGGTGCGCGAGAAGCCAGACATCGTCATTGCGTACAACCCAAAGCCGGTCTTCTATGCAATTCCGGCTGCGCGCCGCGCTGGCATTCAACGCAGTGCTGCCATGATCACTGGTCTTGGATACGCGTTCACAAGCCAAGACCTCAAAGCGCGCCTCTTGTCGATTGTGGCCATGCGTCTCTATCGCCGCGCGCTTCCGCTGGCGTCAACGGTGATCTTTCAGAACTCTGATGACCGTACGCACTTTGAGCACCTTGGGCTCCTGGGCGCAGTGCGCGATGTTCAGACCATTCCCGGCTCCGGCGTAGACCTGGAACGCTTCCCGCACATGCCGATCACGGAAGCTCCAAGTCGCATTGACTTCCTGTATTTGGGTCGATTCTTGCGCGACAAGGGCATCAGCGATTTTGCCGAGTCAGCGCGCGCGCTTCATGCGCTGCGCATGGACACCAGCCGTTTCCGTTGCCAAATCGCGGGCTGCATCGATGAGAATCCTTCGAGCGTCACCGAGAGCGACATTCAACACTGGGCGAAGTCAGGCACTGTTGAGAATCTTGGTCGGCTTGAAGATCCGCGCCCGGCACTCGCCGCGTGCAGTGTGCTGGTGCTTCCAAGTCATGGCGAGGGCATGCCCATGGCTGTTCTTGAGGCCATGGCAACTGGTCGCGCCATCATTACTTCTGAGGCACCCGGTTGTCGTGAAACGATCATCGACGGCGAGAGCGGCATCTTGGTTCCGCCGGGATCGCCCGCCGCATTGGCGGTGGCCATGGAGCAATTCCTGGAAGACCCCGCTCTCGTGGTGAGCATGGGTCGCGCCGCGCACGCGCGCGCCATGAAAATGTTCGACAGTCGTACCGTGAATCTGCGGGTGCTGGCTGCGCTGGGGATCTAGGCCGCGCTGGGGGTCGAACAGTAAGCCGAAAACGTCGGGACAACAGCGCGTCAGTACGAAGGACGGCGGGCGGCGGTCGTTTGATTACCGTTCCGCAATGTCGACCACTTTGCCCGGTGCATCGCCAAGATCGCACGAGCCGATGCCGTACACAAATCCGTCGGTACCGTACGAGCCGTACTGAATGAAGTTGCGGTCACCACGGCGCATCCAGAAGTCGACGGTGCCGTCGTCGTTCCAGTCGCGGATGTTGACGATGGAACCACTGGCCAATCCGGTACGCCGACGCTTGAGGCGAATGTAGTTGCCAGCTTCGTCCTGATCCATCAGGTCAACATCGTCATTGGCGCCTTGCCAGAAGATGTCCGGTTGACCGTTGCCATCAATGTCACCGAACCCTGCCACGCGGTTTCTGATACTACGACTGGCAATGAGCGGGGCAAGCACATAGCCAGCAGTGTCTGTACCAGGAACCAGGACTCGAAGGTCACCAGACTCGCGGTCGCGCATCAGGATGTCCGGGGTGGTCTTGGTGCGGAAGTTGCCAATGGAGATGTCCCAGTCTCCTGGGGGCAATTCGTACTCGATGGTGCTGGCGATGGCACCAGCTTCAATGTTCCAGATGATCAATTGCGAAGGATCCAGGATGCCGCGAAGTAGAACATCGTCCTTGCCGTTGTTGTCAAAGTCGGCAGCCTTGATCGCGTCGAAACCAACAGGCAGCGTATCGATGGTCATGACTTCCAAGACCTTCCTGGCATCTCGCTTCCAGTAGCGCAGCACTTCTTGGTCGTCCACAAAGAGCACGTCGCCGGACATATCGCCGTTCATGTCCCCGCAGCCGACGTAGCGAGCGCCCGCAGGCAGCTTGCCAAGTTTCCCGAATGACGCCCGTTTGCCGATTTGCTTGCCATCAGTCTGCATGATGGAGACGTTGTCGCCGTTGAGTGCCACGGCACTGCCCTTGATGATCCCCCAGTTCTTGATGATGGGAAGCAAGGGAAGCGTGATCGCGCCCGGACCACTGGTGATTCCGCCACTCGGCGCGCCGCCGCCAGCGATGCCGCCGCCAGTTCCGCCGCTGCCGGTGCCCGGCGTGCCGCCACCAATCACTGGACGGCCGTCTGCGCCGAGGACTCCCCACGCTGGACCGGACACATTGCTATCGCCAGTTCCAACTTCAGCGGTGCGGTATTGGAATGGATACGCAGAGCCGAGGCCACCGGTTGGCGTCTCGGCGCTGACGATGCTGAAAGCGGTGTTGGTTGGTGAAACGGCAACCGAGCGACCCAGGCTGATACTTGCCGCAACGTTTGGACCCCACAGGTCGCCACTGATATCACCAGTGCCGCGAATGCTCCAAGTGGAGCCACTCTTGACGAAGGTAAATCCAGCGCCCGCGTTGACGATCTGCCGGTAGATGGTTGGATCGTCGATGGTCGGAACAGCGGTGTCGTAGCCGGGAGCGCCGACGAGTGCTTGTGGTGGCTCGGTGTGGGACAGCGCTACTGAGTAACCGAAGTTGTTGTTAATGTTGTCGGCACGGGGTAACAAGGTCGAATCGACGGACCATGTGGTGCCATCATCGGTGCTCTTCATGATGTACGCGGCACCGTTGCCGGCCACAGCAGTACTTGCGCCGGAAGCTTGGGTTGGCGCACCAACCAAGAGCCAGTCAGCATCATCACCATCAAATACAGCAACGGCAGAACCAAACTGCGCGCTGACCGCAGGA
>CALQCP020000146.1 GCA_943329105.2 Chitinophaga pinensis
ACGCGTCTGTTCCGAATCTTCAAGGGCAAGAAGTAAGCCGCGTTACGGAAAGTAACGACCGCCGAGACGCGCTGTTTCGATGTAGATGGACGGCATCCTCACGCCCCGAGCGCGAAGTTTGCTTTCCCGGATTGCTACATCAAAGTGTTCCGATGTTGCCATTGGGGGTGGCACCGATCCATTGCTCGGATCAACCCAATCGATAGCCATCGCCATGGCGCGCTCGCCAAAGTCCCGGGGCGACGGCGCAAAGCCGAGTCCACCGCCGTCAGCAACATAAGCAACATGCAGACCAATGGGAAGTGGCACTGCGTTTGCCTCAATCCACTCCGCAATCCCTGTGTCAACCGTGACAGCTGCATTGCTCGTTGGCATCTCTAATCCGGCGTAACTCAACACCAACAGGATGTCCGTGTCTGTACGCCGCGCCTCTACAAAGTTCTTCAGTTGCTCAAAGTTCGGCACTAGCTCCGTCGCCACAAGCTGGTGGGGTCCCCAGTCACCTCCGCGTACCTGTGCCATTTCGGCCCGCCCCGTCGCACTGTCCATCCCGACCGCCGAAATGCGTCGCGGGTTGCCATCCTTCGCTTCGGGTAACGCTTCTCGAACGGCAGCAAGCGGAAGAATCTCAGCAATCCCGGCCACATTCAATTGTCCGTCATATCTATACAGAGCGGGCGGCTCATCAATTGAAACGAACACCACCCGCGGTCGCTGAAGCCCGGTGAAACTGCTAGCAATCTGCGCATTCGCCTCATCATCCACCGCTATCAGTACATCAGGATCAAAGCGCGCAACGGCACGCCGTGCAGATGCAGCAGCCACTGATTCAGACTCTTGCTGCAATTCATCGCCCATGTAGTGCCACTCCACTGACACTGGCAGTCGATTTCGCAAGAGTTCACTACGAATACCAGCATCCACTTCACTTGCCCACGGTGCGTTGGAGCCCATGCTCTGCAGCACCATGATGCGCGGCTTGGATGCATTGAACATGGTGAGCAGCCCAAGCGACACCGCTAGGAAAGCGCCAGGAAGAATGATTCGCCAGTGTTTGGTCATTGCAATTCCAACCATTTCCAATATGGAATAGAGAGGAACGCTACTGCCACCCGCGCTGCATTCATGCACTGGTTATAGCGCGTGAATTGGACACGATCGATCGCCTCCGTTTGCCCCTTTGATGCCGCTTGCATCCATACTGAACTCTGATAGGGGAAGAACCAGATATCACTGAACAACGCCGCTAGGAAGATGCAGATCCAGGGATTGATGTGGTTCGCTTCTGCTACTGGAATCAGAATGACCGAAGAAACGAGTGCGCTTGCAGCGATCGGCAGTCCAATTCGTAGCGCAACCGTAATGACCAGCGCCGCAACTACAAAGAGTTCGATGCTGCCATGAATGAATCCAAGATGCGCAGAAACTACCTTTGCAATCAACGCATCTACCTTTAGGTAACTCATGATGCGCACCAGGCCATCAATACCTAAAAGAAAGAACACCATTGGCCAATCAAGTTGCTTTCGAAAGTCCATCTTTCCTAGGCTGCCGCACACTAAGAGTGTCACCAGCACGCAGCCGGCGATCCACGAAGGTTGCACATGATGCAGTGAGACCGTGGCCGTTCCTGCCAGGAACGCAACGAACGATCCAAGTGCCAACCATTCAGCTAATCCAAGCGGTCCCAGCAACTGAAGTTGCTCGCGAATGCGTTCCTTAGGAAGGGGATTCGGATTCTCTGCAGGCAGTAGCCAGCGCATGAAGAGAAAGTGAAACCCTACAAGTCCCACCATTGCAACGCCAGCCGCAACAAGCCAGAACAATCCACTGAATTCGTGTTGTGCCTGCACAGAAAGTAAGTTGAGGGTGGCAATGCTTGACGGCTTACTGGTTGCCATCATGGGCGAAAAGAGAAGTGCGCCGGAAAGCGTGGCTGCCATCAGCGCCGTCAGTGCCGTGCTGCGAGGCGGCAAGCGAAGACCATCAGCCATGTCACGGTACAGGGGCAGCAGAATTGAAAGACGACTGTTTCCTGACGGAACAATCGGCGAGAGCGCCATGCCACCAAGCAGCATGGATGTCTGCTGCCAGAATGGGCGATCAGGAAGTCGCGCCAGCACCCAGAGCATCACTCGGTAACTGAGCCCAGATGACGCAATGGTTGAAGCCAACGCAAAGACGCCGATCATGGTCATCAAACTCGGCGACGCAAACCCACCCAGCGCCACCGATGCGGGCGCAAGCCCAACAAAGAGCGTGGCCACAATGGCAATGATGGGCGGAATGAACTCATCAACAATGGCAAAGAGCCACATGACCACCACCATCCCCAAGATCGCTGCAAACAGAGCGATCTGCGTGGTGAATCCACCGGACACGCATCCAAAGTAAATCCCTGCAGGCAGGACGATCGCTGCCATCCAACCGCCGATCTCGCGCCCGGTGAGCGGACTCCACTTCGCTCCGGGTGCACCCTTTCCAATCCCGCCGCGGACGGCTTCGCCCCCCAGCGTTGAAGCAAGCGAGAGCAATGCCTCTGATGCCAACGCTGGATGCAACTGCCCAACGTCCGCAAGCGTGGCGCGCGGCAGTCGCCATGCGCTGACTTGGCTTGTGGCAGTGACCGTGCACGCGTAGTTGGCCAAGCCGGCAGCAGCCTCCTCACCACAGTGCAGTGCATGCAGCGGCGCCTGACGTCCACTGGGTGTAGTCAATACCGCGGCGCCGCTTTCAATCAGATAGAGATGTTCCGCCGCCTGCCCCGCTGCACAAAGCACCTCGCCGGGCGCGCATTCCACGCGCTCCATGGCTCCCACCAGCCGCGCCAAAGCCAGACGACCAAAGCCTGCAACGAGCGGATCGCGCGTCAATACCTCCATAGAAACTGAAGGGTTCGAGTGGGTCACTTGTGATCGCCGAAATACTTTTCGCTGCGGTAACGCAGCCACAGGCGCAACACCTGCGGCACCTTCTTCCGCTCTTCAGGCGTGAGCGTCTCGTACAACTCCATCGCCTTCTGCCGCTCACCACGACACGCGCTGTTCTGATGCGCGTCCCACAACACACGCGCTGCACGAATGCGGCGACTGACTTCTTTCACAAGTGCCGCGCCAGTCAACGGCGCGGCACTGGGCTTTTTCTTTGCGGGGCTCAGGGCAGCTTCTTCCAGTGGTCAACGAAAGCGTCTTTGCGCGTCGCGACGATATTGCCGTCAGCACCAAACACCATTGTTGGTTCGCCGTGCAGTGGCATCTTGACTGTCGCGTGTCCATCCTTCATAACAACAGCCGACTTCACATGCGAAGGCTTGACGTCGTACACCATGGGGCTACCAGCAATGTTCTCTGCGTAGAAGATGTTGTCCTCGGAGTATTCGTGGTCATTGAATGTGTACTTAGCAATCAAAGAGATCGAAGAGCCCTTGCCTGCATCCGCCCAATAGACATTGAAGTTTCGTCGATCCTTCGTGTAGGTCAACATTCCAACGATTTCTGGCTCGCGCACCTTCGTGCCATCCGGAAGTTCGCGGTAGTCCAAGACATAGTTGCCTTCGATGGACATTGGTGGCTTCATTGCAAATCCAACGGACAATCCAGCAGCGACGAGGCATGCAAACAACGCAATCGGCTTAGTGAGATTCATTTGAATCTTTCTGTTGACAGACGAGGTTTCACGCATCATGGACGGAGCCCAAGGCTAACACACAGCGATAGACTCGGGCCGTGAACGCACGCAAGACCATCGCGGCCATCGCCCTGTTGCTCACCGGATGCCGTTCTGACGGCACTGCGACCAACGCGCCAGCCATCCATACGCCACCAATCCACACGCCATCCATCGTTGTCCTGGGCATCGCCCAAGACGGCGGCGCACCGCAGGCTGGTCGCTTTGATGACCCGCGCTGGGACAATCCCGCACAAGCGCGCATGGTGGCATGCCTTGGCCTCATTGATCCGCGCAGCGGCAAGCGTTGGATGATCGACGCGACACCCGATTTTCGACGCCAACTCACTGACCTCGCGCGCGCGTCCGCGGGTCCGGCGCGTCCTGCACTCGATGGCATCTTTCTCACGCACGCGCACATCGGTCACTACACCGGGCTCATGTTTCTTGGCCACGAATCGATGGGCACCCTGAACGTGCCGGTGTGGGTCATGCCGCGCATGGATACATTTCTCCGCGCCAACGGACCGTGGGATCAACTGGTGCGCTACGGGAACATTGAACTGCGACCGTTGGCCGCCGGCACCAAAGTGGAACTCGGCGACGGCCTCTCCGTGACGCCGATCGTGGTGCCGCACCGGCAGGAATATTCCGAGGTGGTCGGCTTCCGTATCAGCGGCCCAACGCGCAGCGTCTTGTACATCCCGGACATCGATTCATGGGACGAATGGGATGCCGCCGGCACGCGCATCGAAGACGTATTGCAAACGGTGGACGCTGCGTACCTCGACGGAACATTCTTCGCCAACGGCGAAATCCCTGGTCGAGATATGACTGGTTTCCCCCATCCATTCATCACCAAGAGCATGGAACGATTTGCAAAGCTCCCGCCCAAGGAACGAGCCAAGGTGCACTTCATCCACCTGAACCACACCAACCCGGCGCTGGTGCCGGGCTCGGAAGCACAGCGCCAAGTGGAAGCAGCGGGCATGCACCTCGCGGAGCAAGGCGAGCGCTACCCGTTGTAACTGCACGCGCCGCCGCTGATGCGCGGCATTTCGTATCCTGCCCCCTGCCATGGACGGCAAACACACCAGCTTCGACCTTCTGTACAACCCGCGCCTCAACAAGGGCACCGCCTTCAGCGAAGAGGAACGCAAACGCCTCGGCCTGATCGGCTTGATCCCCGACGGCGTGGAAGATTCCGAAACGCAACTGCAGCGCCAGCGCATTCAGCTTGAGCAGAAGCCCACCGCGCTCGACAAGTACGTCTATCTCTCGGAACTGCAAGATCGAAACGAGCGACTCTACTACCAGCTGCTCACCAGTGATCCCGCGGAATTCATGCCACTGGTCTACACGCCCACCGTGGGCGAGGCGTGCCAGAAGTTCGGGCACATCATGCGCCGCCCCAAGGGTCTGTATGTCAGCCTGAAACGCAAGGGCCACATCAAAGACGTGCTGCGCAACTGGCCCGTTGAAGATGTTCGCTTCATCGTTGTCACTGATGGCGAGCGCATCCTTGGACTTGGTGATCTTGGCGTCTGTGGCATGGGCATTCCAATCGGCAAGCTTGCGCTGTACACCGCGTGCGCAGGCGTTCCGCCGGAACACACGCTGCCGGTGATGCTTGATGTTGGCACCAACAACGAAGCGTTCCTTGAAGATCCGCTCTACCCCGGTCTGCGCATGAAGCGGATCGAAGGCGCCGCGTACGACGAGTTCCTTGACGAATTCGTTCAGGCCGTGCAAGAAGTCTTTCCGCGCTGCTGCATTCAGTTTGAAGACTTCACCAATCGCACCGCCATGCCGCTTCTTGCGCGTTACCGCGACCAAGTCTGCTGCTTCAACGATGACATTCAAGGAACCGCCTCCGTTGCGGTGGCTGGCCTCTTTGGCGCCAACCGCATCTTGGGCAAGCAACTTCGCGACCACACCTATCTCTTCTTCGGCGCGGGTAGTGCGGCGGTCGGTATTGCCGACCTCATCTGCCAACAAATGGTGCGCGAAGGTATGCCGAGTGACCAAGCGCACCGCCACTGCTGGCTGGTGAATAGCCGCGGTCTTGTCACGGCAGACACCACGGGCTTGAGCGAATTCCAGCTGCCGTTCGCGCATCCGCACAGAGCTATCAAGGACCTTGCGGAGATTGTGGAAGCAGTGAAGCCAAGCGTCCTGGTTGGCGTGAGCACCATCCCGCACAGTTTCAATCGCAAGGTGATTGAGGCGATGGCGCGCATCAACGAGCGACCGGTGATCTTCCCGTATTCAAACCCAACTTCCAAGAGCGAGTGCACCGCGCACGAAGCGATCGAGTGGTCGCAAGGCCGCGCCATCTTTGCATCCGGCAGTCCATTCCCGCCGCTTCACTACAAGGACCGACTCTTTGTGCCCGGCCAAGGGAACAACGTGTACATCTATCCGGCCATTGGCCTCGCGGTGTTCGCCACTGAAGCACGCCGCGTGACGGACGAGATGTTCCTGAAAGCCGCCGAGAGTCTTGCAGCGCAAGTCACTGACCAAGACCTGGCCGTCAACTTGATCTATCCGCCGATGGCAAACATCCATGACGCCAGCGTTGAGGTTGCGG
>CALQCP020000147.1 GCA_943329105.2 Chitinophaga pinensis
CATACAGGTGACCCGAGAACGCAAACATCACCGTCTTATTCTCGAAGCCCCAGCGCGTGTCATCAACACCCGGAGCGCCCGAAGCCGATCCGTACGCGGACGCTGCCACAAAGCGCGTCTGGATGAGCCCCGACAACTTGATGCTCATCGCCCCGTCCGCGGCTTCGATCTGCAACCCACCTCCGGGCGCGTTCGACAGACCGGCCGTCCACTCAGTGTCGCGGTACGCGGTCCGCGCCGACGTATCCGCAAGCACGTCCCGCACCACGCCGCGAATCTGCTCCGCGCGCGCCTCATCCAACCACTGGTCACGTTGCTGCACACGCATCTCCGCAAGCTCAGCGCGCATGGCGGCAAGTTCACGCTGAACGTCAAGGGGTGGCAGATCGGCGATGAGGAGCACGGGCGCAACAGCGTAACGGCAGATTGGTAGGCAGAAACTCGAATGAGGGAAACCCCAGCAATCAGCAGGATTGCACCTGTTACAGCCCTCCAAGGCGCGACGCGACGCGGGACGTACTCAGACCGACCTTACATGGCGGGCGCCCACGCCTGAGTGCGCACAAACTCAATCCAAGACTGCGTACGTGAACTCCTTACCATCGCTTCCTTGTACTGGTCCATCCCGACTAGCCCGCCAGCGCGCGCCTCAGCAAGATCTGGAGCATCCAGGCGCTGGCGGCACAATTCCAGTTCCAACCAATTGTTTGCGACAAAGCTTCGCCGGACAATGTCGAAACTGGCGTTCGGTGGCGGATGAGGACTGTCTGGATCGAGCCCACTACGCTCGGGCGCGGGTTCAAGGGCACCAGCAAAGGAGCCGCGAACGATGCCAACTTCACGCAAGTAAGCACTCCGAAGCTCGTCAGTTCGTTCTGGGTTCCGCGCCACCAACTCCTCAAACCACTTCCGATTCTCCTTTACAATTGCGCTGTGCGCGAGGCGCAGATTCCGAAGCGAAAGGGCTGTCGCCTCAACACTACTCGCGAGGGAATCTTCTACCTCCTTCATCAGATCGCTTCCGGTTTGCTTGCGTGTCCTCTCTGCCACCGCGCTGAGAACCGCGCCCACAAGCGCCGTTCGGCGCCACTGCATCCATGCAGACATACGCTGCACGTGCAACGGAAGCATTACCTCAAAGTAAGTCTTGATCCACGCTTCAGGATCTGAATCTTGGAATCTTTCTGCCGCCCTGACCTTCGCCACACACACCATCCACTCCCCTCCAGCGATGGCATAGGGATTCACTGACGCCGCGCCGCACCCAATCGTACAAAACCACATGCAGGCCGCATCCGCGTTGCTTCCGACAACGCCGACTGGCGGGGATCGGATCAACTCCAGCATCTGAATCAAGGCGGTAGTTTCGACCCCGCAGAACCGATCAACGGCCTCCACGGCCGCAACATAGTCGGCGTCTGGCGAGGTCGCTGCAATCACATCCATGATGCGCTTCCAGTCCGCACTCGAGGCGGTGTCAGCACGCTTCCATAGGTTGCTGCCCTCGAGACCGTACCACGCTGAATCGGCCTCGCCCTCGCCGTCGTGAGCCCTCACATCAAGACGGATCGCAACGTCAAGTTTGGGCGCCTGCCATCTTCGTTCCATGGACATCTGAGATTCAGTAGGGACCTCCTGAGAGTGCCAATTCGGATGCATTCCAGCAGGGCGTCCGCTTCCATTGATCACCACGCCAAGCACCCGCAGTCGGTTGACGGTCTCATCTGAAACCGTGCGGAACCGTGTCACCCACCGCACCGCGCCTTCATCTGCCGCTGTGCCCGCATCGGTAAACACGCTGCGTTCCATGCGTGCCGCTTCGAGTTCGCGTGCGGCATAGGTCATGAATTCAGCCTTGTGCTGCAAGAGTTCCAACGCCACCTGATCGAGTTCTGCTGAACAAGCAGTACTCATCGCCACTGCCAACCGCCGTTCCAAGTCTCCGTCGTCAATCGGATTCAGCATCGCTTGAAACAGGCCACCCCGAAAGGCCAGTCGGCTTCGAAGGGGCAATTGGGCCTCCACTCGAGCGGCATATTCCCACTGGATTCGCTCCACAACTCGTGCACTCGAAAGTACAACTCGAAGTGCCTCCCGCCAAGCGCCAACAACTACGCGGCGGAAATTGGAGATATCGTGCGAAGGGTCCGAAAGCATGCCCAAGTCGGAGGTGGCAAATCCTTCCGACTCAAGTCTTCGAGCCACGGTCACGTACATGGCCGAAGCGGCGCTATCAACATCCATGAGAGCGCCAAGCAGACGGCTACGGTAATTGGTCAATTCGGGAACCAAGGCCCGCCGGCATTCCGCAGTGAGACCCATGGTCTCAACTGCATCCTCGATGTCCCACACGACTGCCGGATTCAACGACCCGATTCGCGAACGTAGGTGCGCTCGGACTCTATTGCATCGTAGACGCCGAATGTAGTCCTCGGTAACAACACTACTGATCGAATGCGCGTCAGAAAAGTCTCGCACCATCGTCTCCTCGATCTGAGCGAGTTCCCTCTCCACTTTAGCGACACGGGCGCGCGCACGTGCGTGGGCGTCACTCGGCTGAAGGAGTAATGGACTTTGCTCCGCTACAGCGATGCTCCCTAAAGCGGGAAGGCCCTGGGTCTCGAGTAGTTCCCAGTACTGCGACAACATCGCCTGGTAACGCACCGCTGCGTCCGCTAGGTCGTGCGCATCAGCGCTCGTACACATCGCTTTCAGACCCCAGAAGCCGACTGGGTTCGCCATCGAATCCGCGACCGCCTGCGCGTAACTAGCGCGCACCAGAGTCATCGCCAGAACGAGGGCGATTACTCGTCGCATGATCCCGCCTCATCCAACCACTGGTCACGCTGCTCGACGCGCATCTCCGCAAGCTCAGCGCGCATGGCGGCAAGTTCACGTTGAACGTCGATGGGTGGCAGATCGGCGATGAGGAGCACGGGCGCCACAGCGTAACGGCAGATTGAACAGAACACGATGAATGCGGCGCCGAGCAGACCGCACTGAGCGTGGTCGTGCCCAAGCGGCAGCCGGGACTCGGCCGCTCAGGAGGTGGTATCGGATTCGGAAGGCACGCTCATCGAGGGATCTGCCATTCTCGGATTCAACTCGGTTGCTGAGTTCAACGCCCCACAGAGTACGCAGACTGACGCGCAGAACGCCGAAGTCCTCGAATGGAATCTAGTTGCGTTTGGGAGAAACCGCCGCGACCTGATCAGGGGTAACAATGGACCAAAGTGCTCCCGTGGAGATCAGTCCGTCTATCCGCACCTGCACATCCTGTCGCCACTGAAGCATCGCCTTGTCGAACTCAGCAGGGTCCCAATCGGCATCCGCATGGACCGCGAGCGCGCGAAGTTGAGCGAGCGTGTCTGCCGCTTCCCGAAGTGCGCGGTCATGAATTCGAAGCATCTTCCGCAGGAACCTATCCCCCTCCCCGGCATCACGCTGCCTCCCGCGCTCGAAACAGTGCACCATGGCCGTGTCGAAGTCACGGCAGAGCTCGTCCAAGGCGCGCTGCCTCGCTTCGCAGTCATTTCGCAGAAGCGCGCTCCCCTGTTCACGCAACTCTCCGCGCAATCTCGCGAGCGCAACCGATGCGGCGGCGGAATACTCGAAGAGATCCGCCGCGAGTTGGTCATATGCAAGCTCCCGATATGCGCGACGAACATCTGCCGCGACCTCGATGGGGACCAGTTCTCCAAGAGCGTTGAGAAGCTCCTCGTTGATGGCCGCAGTCCGCTGGATAGACAGCGCCACGGGGCGATACAAGGCGAACAGCGCAGCACTTGGGTCCACCCCTGCCTCTGCGGATTTGACATGCGCTTCCAAACTTCGACAGACCAAGCGAAGATATGCCTGAATCGTCATACGACGCTGCTCGAATACCCTCGGCGAGTTGTCAATGGCGTATTGCCGGACCGCCGCCGCCTGCTCGGGAGAAGTCCTGGGGTCGATCGACGCTTCATAGAGGAGTCGGAGTACCTGAGGAACCAAGTGCCCAGAGACACCGCTGCCAACTGCTATCGCATCGCCTGACCGAGCCATCATGACGCGAGAAGAGGCGGACTCCAAACCGGGCTCCAGTTCCTGACCTTCCGCCAGAAACGTGCGAAGATAATCACTCTCCCGCGCAAACACTGCCTGCGCGAGTTGATCCCGACGAGCGAACATCGCCCTCAACGCCTGCACGTCCTCGGCACTTGGTGGTCCCGAATGGCGTCTCTGCGCAAACTCCGAGGCCGGGCCACGCAGTTCCTCAAATCCGTCGGAGATCCACTTCGGCCCAAACTCGGCAATCGCCGCCGCCCATTGGCGGACCAGTTCGGCTTGCTGTCCGTCAGCCCCGGAAATCCAAACAAGGTAACTGATCTCACTCCGCTCTACGGAACGGGGCGGGAACACCGAAACGCTACTGCTTCCCGGAAACTGCGATACCACCGATGGCGCCTCCGCCACTGGCACGGGCTTCCCGACTGCATCTGGAGGATCGAAGTCGCGGGGACTAGCGCTCGCTGCCGAACACGGTACGGCGCCGATCGCGGCTGAACAAACTACCGCTGAAACGATAGCAACGAGTAATGCCGTCATTCGATGCCCTGCCTTCGATTTGTAAGACGATCACAACCTCAATGCGAACTTGGTTTAGTGCCTCCGCGCCAAATGGTGAGATACGCCGGCTCTGCAGCACATGATCTCTCCGGCGACCGACGGGCGCAAACCTCGCGGTCATCAATGGCCTCAACCCGGTACTACGGATGGTAACCGTCTTAGAAGCTGCCACAAGAGGATTTGATCAACTTTGACGATTGCATTTCTGCGCTCGCCCTTCCGAGCAACCGCCGCGCATGCAACCCCTTCGCGCATCTCCGCAAGCTCAGCGCGCATGGCGGCAAGTTCACGCTGAACGTCGATGGGTGGCAGATCGGCGCTGAGGAACACGGGCGCAACAGGGTAACGGCAGGTTGGTAGACGCTGCCACTCGAATTACAGAGACAGAAGCCCGGGGAGCGGCCAGGACGAACAGAACACGATCAATGCGGCGCCGAGCAGACCGCACTGAGCGTCATCACCGCCATCGACCGAGGCGATCGGATGCCCGCTCGTGTTCAAGATCTCACCACCCCGAACCTCGAGGATGTATGCTCCACCGCCGCGATACACCTTGCCATCCCGAACCTCCGCAAGCACCTGCCCCTGCAAGTTCAGCAACTGCTGATCGCGAGTCGTGCCGATGGTCTGTCCCATCAGGTTCTTGACTTCGTTTCCCTCGAGCCGGAGCAGCGTCTGACCGCGTGAGTTCTTGAGTTCGACCATACGCGGAATCATAAATGCCATGTTTCAGCGCGGGGAACGAAATTCGTGCGTGAGGACGATGGTGGTATCGGTTGGCGTGGAGACGTGGACGGGCATTCAAGGGGATTGGGTGGAGTGGGCCTTCGGCAGACGAATCATCGACACACATGTCAGACGTATCCAACCCGCTCAGGCGCCTCAGACGCTTCTTCCAAGCAACGACCGCGTACATTCTCGTCGGAGAATTCTTGATGCGTGCCATGATCTACCTATCGCTGACCCTCAACCTCCTGGTTCTCATCCCGGTCTGCGGCGGGCTGCTTGCGAATGCTGCGTGGGTCGACAACGCATACGGAGCACCGTCCGCCGCACGACAGATCCTGCTATGCGTCTATCTCTCCATCGCACTGATGTCGACGCTACTCTTGTTCCGACCGGATCCTCGCATGATTGCCACCCTGCTGCTGCTGCAGGTGGTCTACAAACTGTCGACACCGTTCTTGGTCGGAACGTTGCGGAACCCGGTGGTGCTGAGCAACATCGGCATCAGCATGGTGCATGCGGTGACGCTCGTATTCATTTGGCGAGTGACCAATCGCGCGAACATCCAAACGGGCGGTGAGGTAGCCCGCCCCGGTCCGCCCCGCGAAGACTCGCGCATGGATGCATCGAATGATTGAGCCGACTCCGGAAGTCCCAGGGTTCCCGCGCGAGCGACTGAACCGCTACCTCGACCGCAACCGCACGCTGCCAGTGCGCGACACGCTGCTGCGCGCGCTGGCGCTCGGCGATCCACCGGGCGCGGCGGTCGATCTTGGATGCGGACCGGGAAAGGAAGTGGCCGAGTTGCTGCGTCGCGGCTGGACCGTGGAGGCCGTCGACGCGTACCCCGACATGGTCGATGCAGCGCGCGCCGCAGCCGAGGCG
>CALQCP020000148.1 GCA_943329105.2 Chitinophaga pinensis
GCAACGCCTCGCGCCGACAGCCTGCAGAACGCCGTGGGACGTCACCGCATCAGCCACTGATCCTTCATCGCGTCAAAGGCTGCCTCGGTTCCGTGGCGCGGGTCCGTCTCGCCAGGAACGGCGAAATGGCGGGACCACGTGCGTCGCGTGATCACTTCCTTGCCCGTGGCGGGGTCGGTGCCGCGATCGAATGCAGCACTCATGCCGCTCACAAACAGCGTCATATCCTTGGCATCACCCTTGGCAGGCCAGATCACAAACCCCTCGCGGGCGTTTGACTCACCGTCAAGAATGTCGCCCATCACCTGGAACTGATCCATCGCCTGCGCGGAAGCAACGGCGCGCTGCATCCGGCGCGCTGCGTCCACCGGAACATCCTTGCCGGCGGTCAAGATCACGCCGTCACCCATCAACATGTCAAAGCGAGGCGAGAAACGCTGCGTCTTTCCAGTCTTATTGGCAATCGTGTACGTGAACACCCAGAAGCGTCCGCCGGTTGGCGTGTCGGTCACGATGGAGAGCGCACCGGGGCGGAAATCAAGATCATCCGCAGTGGCCGCACGAACCTTGGGAATCAGCTTGGAATCCGGCACCACTGGCGGCGCTGCATTGGGGGTGCGTGCAGCGGCGGGCTGCACGGCCATCAGCCCAACCGTTAAGACGGCCAGACCAAGTGCGCAAGCGAGGGGACGAATCACGGCGTTCGGGGCTGCAAACATGGTCGGGATTCTACGGCTCGGAAGGCTTCCCGGTTACGCTCATCATGTGCCTTTTCGACGACTCTTTCGCGGAAGTGACAGCTCCCCCCCGGAGTTGCTGTTCAGCAAGGCCAGTCCCGACGACCGCGCAGCCGCGCTTTCCTCGGTCCTCGGCTCCACGGTGGCCTCTGCACCCGCCTTCGAACGCCGAGCCGCGTCACAAGGCGTGGACCTCACGCACCTCTGGACAGCGCATCAGGATGAGCGACTGGTCGCTGCCACCCTACTGATTCCCCATCCCGGGCGCACGGCGCTCCTCATGTCGACCGCGCCCCGTGACCACCCGCACGCGGCGCAAGTAGGAAGCCTGATCACCGCCACCCTGCGAGCGAGTTTCCAACTTCCACAGATCCGGCTGGTACAGGCACTTTCGTCAGCAAACGAAAGCCTGCGTACCAGCGCTTGGGTATCGGGTGGCATGCGTCATCTGGCCACACTTGAATACATGGAGCGCCCCATTCACACGGGTGAGGTCCGCTCGATTCCCGTACCTGCTCCGTTTCGCCTTGCGCCATGGAACTCCGCCGACCGCTCCATGCTTCAAGCGCTGCTCACAGAGACCTACCAAGACACGCTTGATTGCCCCGGCCTTGCCGAGCTGCGCACCCCCACCGATATTGTTGATGGCCACCTTGCCGCCGGCGAACACGATGCATCACTGTGGACCATTGCCTTTGAGAACGAACGCCCAGTCGGCGCGCTGCTCCTTACGCCGTCACCGTCCACTGATTCCACTGAGGTGATCTACCTTGGTTTAGTACCGCAAGCCCGCGGTCGTGGTCTCGGTAGCGCACTGATGGCGCATGGAATGGCGCTCGCCGCACAGCGTCCGGAACCAAATATCGCACTTGCAGTGGACTCGCGAAATTCACCCGCGCTTGCCCTCTACACGCACGCCGGATTCTGCGTGCTGCGTCGTCGCGAGGCATTCGTCGCGCATCCCGCGCCCTACGCGATTTCGCCAGCGCCTGTCAAGTGACGACGGTTGTCCACAATCAGCAAGCAGTGCGCTGCATATACGGTGGATGAAATTAGTTTCTGCGAGGGAATTGCCACGGACTACGGCACTTACGCAAGCGTGATGAAACATCACATTCACTTGCCCCTTGCATCAATGCAAATTCCGGCTAGCCTTCGCCGTGCTCCGCAGGATGTGGAGCATTCAACAGCGCCGCTTGTGTGGCGCCCCACTGGAATCAGCGCGGCCATGAGCGCCCGCAATCACCACTGGAGCGCCGCGTAAGCGGAGTGTTGAGCGCCGTGCAAGTCATCGGAGATGACCGCACGGAGTGGACACGGACGATCCTGAAATCCTGTCGGCATGCACTGCCTCGTTCAGTACGGACAAGGGAGCGGTGGCTTATTCGCCATCGGAGCATGCTATTTCCATAGTTGCCGCATCGCGGTCATCACTGCGCCTCGCGCCCTCACTGACAGGACCCACCGAACCGTGTCGACCGCCACCGTACAGGCCTCCAAACTCCAAGCAACGCCGGACGCCGCCCTCCTCAGTGAGGCTCCCAGCAGCGCATCCATCGAACGCCGACTGGCCGCTCGCATCGGCGCAGCCCGGTACCGGATGTGGTTTGCCGAACCGTCCTGCCTGACCCTGAACGGTTCCGAATTGGTGGTCAACGCGTCCAGCCCCTTCGCGGCTGAGTGGGTTGAACGCAATTTCCGTGACGAACTTGCCGGCGTGGCCGCCGACGTGGGGCTACTCACCGTCCGCATCGTTGCCTTGGACGAATCCGCTGCCAGCGAGTCCCCGATGACCGGGAACCATGCTCCCGCGCCCGTCGCCACCACCGTTCCCGCCATCCGACGCGATCAACCGCGCTGGCGCCGCTTGGAAGACTTCGTGGTCGGTGATTCAAACCGCATCGCGTTCGAGGCCGCGCGCCGGCTGGCAGAGGACAACCTCGGCGGCATCCGCAGCATTCTTCTGCACGGCGGTTGCGGCGTTGGAAAGACGCACTTACTACAAGGCCTGTGCGCCGATCGCCGATCGCGCTTCCCCAACGAGCGCATTCGCTACACCACTGGCGAGCAGTTCACCAACGATTACATTCAGTCGGTCCGCGCTGGCAACATCGAAGCGTTCCGCGCGCGCGTGCGCAAACTTGATCTGTTGGCGCTTGATGACGTGCACTTCCTTTCCAACAAGGGTGCTACTCAGGCAGAATTCCTGCACACCATCGACGCCATCGGGCTCGCCGGTGCACGCGTCGCCATCGTTACCGATGCGCATCCGCGCGCGCTCCGCGCTTTCAGCGAGTCCTTGGTCAGTCGATTGCTCGGCGGCATGGTGGTGCAGGTGGAAGCGCCCGATCGCAATACCCGCGAGGCGTTGGTACTCCGCCTGGCGGAAGAACGCGGCATTGCGCTTGAACCAGCCGCTGCCCGTGCCGTGAGCGACCGCGCCATCGGTAGCGTCCGAGAGATTGAAGGCGCCCTCGCCCGCATCGCCGCCGCACTCCTTCTGGAAGACATGGGCGGCGTTGCCACACTCAGCATCGTGGAACGAGCGCTGGGCATCGGCGAATCCGGTATTCGCGGCGTACCCCCGCGAATTGCAGCCATTGTTGAAGCCACCTGCGATGAACTGGGCGTCAACCGTGACGACCTCGCTTCCACCGGTCGCCATCGCCGTGTAGTGCTCGCCCGCGGAGTGGTGGTCCACCTCGCCCGCGAAATGACCACCCTCAGTTTCCCCGAGATTGCTCGACACCTTGGTCGGACCGCTCACTCGAGCGCCCACGCCGCCGCGCGCCGGGTTCGGGACATGCTCGACCGTGGCGATGAATTGCCACCCGATGAGAACACCCCCGGGGTCCGCAGTATTCGTGAATTGGTAGAAACCGTGCGCCGCGGTGTCGAGCGCCGCGGCCGGGCGGCGCGATAGACTTCTCCGCATGCTGCTGACTGAGCCCTTCCACCACGTCCGGCGCATCGCGGGCGTGGTGATGACAGCGATTCTGTGCGTCGCCCCTGCTTCCGCCCAGTTCTATGAGAAGGTCGATCTCTCCAAGGCGGCGATTGACGTCCTGGAGAACTCGCTCACGGGCACCGATCCGGCCACCGGAAGTTACGTTGCTGGCATCGCAGGAACCAATGACCCGGGCACCGAGGCGCTCTTTCGTGCCATGGTGCGCAACCGGCGCGCCGGACCGCGCGTCTACGGCGTCCTCGGTGCGGCGCTCATCAGTAAAAAGGGCATCGATCCCGCGTTGATGGCTGACATCACCGCGCGTGATGAACGCGCGGCAATCATTCGCGAAGCCAACATCACTGGCATCCTTCGCGTTTCTCCAGTCGCGGTGCTCTTGGCACAAGGCAACTTTCCTGATGCCGCACTGCTGTCGCTGATCGCTGAGATCAACCGCCGCAACGAAGAGTGGGACGCAGCGCCGGTTCGAGCGTTGATTGCCAACAACGATCCGGTTGCCGCAGGATTTGCAGCACTCTTACTGCGCGAAGGAAGCGCCAAAAATCCCACCGACCCTGCCCCATGGGAAGCATTCAAAGCGCGCCTCCTGGCATTGCCACCGGTCGATCGCAACGGCACGATGCGTGCCCTTGTCGAAGCATCCATGATCTTTGAACTCAAGAGCGCCGCAGCGCCGCTCCTTGCACTGGCAAGCACCGAGCCATTTACCGTCGATACTCGCATTGGCGCCATCGGCATGGCGCTCCGCATTGATACGCCTGCTGGGGTTGCTGCCTGGCAAGATCACGTGGCCGCCAACCGTTCACAAACGGCACTGGTGCGCGCCGGCTTACAACTGTTGGCATCGTCCGACCGTGGCATTCCACCGACGGCGTTCGATGCCATCCGCAATGGCAATCAAGTCTTGGACGCCATGGCCGACACCGGCGCGGCCATCAGTGGCGGGAAAGATCCCGTTGCGGCGCTCATCAAACTGCTTGATGCCGGACATCCACTCAGCGCCGAGTGGGCACTGATCCGCGCCTCGGAACTTCCACCGGAATCGTCAGCCATTGTTTGGAAGCATCTGCTGGCACGCATGGATGATCCCGATCTGGCAAATCGTCCCACCTCGGTCTTGGTGTCCGGGCTGGCGCGCGAACTCATGAAGAGCGACCCGGCCGCCGTGGCCGCCCTGGTGGAGCGCGTCAAGGATGACCCGAACCTGGTTGTTGCTGCCATGACCGGCGTCAACGACAGCTGCGTTGCTGCCGGAGCGGACATTGCCCGGGCGCGTCGCGGCTCACTGCCACGCGCTGGCGAAGGACTGGCCGTTCTGATCATCGCGCGTGCCGGCGCTCCGCTTTCGAACAATGACCTGGATGTGCTCGGTCGAGCCGCCGCCGGCGGTGGTGATCTTGACGCTTTGCGAACACTGCAAGCCGCTTGGTTCTATGCCCGCGCTTGCAAGAAGACCGAAGAACTGATCACGCGCATTGCGGGAGAGAAAGTCTCGGCGCCGTCCGCGCCAGCACCCACAGTGACTGCACCTCAGTAATTTCTTTGCTTGATAAGAGTTCCCATGCCCCACCCTGCTGCCAATCCCGTCATTCCGCTGAACCGCCCCGAGATTCTCGAATCCGACATCGAGTTGGTGGTGGACACCTTGCGACGCGGCACGCTGAGCGTGGGACCACGCCTCCTTGAGTTTGAGCAACTTGTCGCGGAACGAACGCGCCGTTCCTTTGGCGTCGGCGTGTCCTCTGGCGCAATCGCCATTGAAATTGCACTCCGCGCACTTGGCATCGGGCCAGGCGATGAAGTGCTCGTTCCCGCCTTCGGCTACAGCGGCATGCCCAACAGCGTCCTCAATGTTGGCGCCCGACCAGTGTTCGTTGATGTCGATCCCATGAGTTTGAACATGGATCCCGAGTCTGCAGCAAAGCGGATCGGCAAGAAGACCAAGGCGATGTTGGCCGCGCTGACGTTTGGAAATCCCGCGCAGTTTCCGGAATTGATTGCGCTGTGCTCGCGCATGGAAATTCCCATGATTGAAAATGCCTCCGAGGCTCTTGGCACTACCTACGGTGCTGACAATGCCGGGCGCTGGGGGCGCGTTGCCTGCCTGGGTTTCTGGTCGAATCGCCAAGTCACTACCGGTGAAGGCGGCATGCTGGTTACGCATGACGACACCCTTGCCGCCTCGTGCCGCGCACTCCGACACCAAGGCCGCGTGGACCGCATGAGTTTCTCCGGGCAGCCACGTGATATCGGTGCCATCTTGGAACACATTGCGATCGGCGGATACGACGCACGCATGACTGAGTCCGCGGCCGCACTGGGATGCGGGCAAATCCGTCGTCTTGATTCAACCATCGAACGTCGACAAGCGGTTGCCACCGCCTATGTACGCCGGCTTGCAGCAAACCCCGACATCGTGCTGCCAACGATTCCCGAAGGTAGCAGCGTCAGTTGGGCAAACTTTGTCATCCGCCTTTCCACGCGCTACACCTGCGACGACC